>JAWOHA010000005.1:0-17524 GCA_046496385.1 Cryobacterium sp.
GCGCCAGATTCAGACGGTTGCGCTCACCACCGGAGAGCACACCGGCCTTCTTCTGCTGGTCGGGGCCCTTGAACCCGAACGTGGACACGTAGGCCCGGGACGGGATCTCGGTGCGGCCGACCTGAATGTAGTCCTGGCCGTCGGAGACGACCTCCCACAGCGTCTTGTTCGGGTCGATGCCGCTGCGGTCCTGGTCGACATACGAGATGTTGACCGTCTCGCCGATGCGCAGGTCGCCGCCATCGAGAGGCTCCTTGCCCACGATGGTCTTGAACAGGGTGGTCTTGCCCACGCCGTTCGGGCCGATGATGCCCACGATGCCGTTGCGCGGCAGGGTGAAACTGAGGTTGTCGATGAGCATGCGCCCGTCGAACCCCTTCTGCAGCTTGGCAGCGTCGATGACCTGAGCGCCGAGGCGCGGTCCGACCGGAATCTGGATCTCCTCGAAGTCCAGCTTGCGGGTACTTTCGGCCGCAGTCACCATTTCTTCGTAGCGGGCCAGTCGGGCCTTCGACTTCACCTGGCGGCCCTTGGCGTTGGAGCGCACCCACTCGAGCTCGTCGGCGAGGCGACGGCTGAGCTTGGCGTCTTTCTTGCCCTGCACGAGCAGACGCTCCTGCTTCTTCTCGAGGTAGGTGGAGTAGTTGCCCTCGTACGGGTACAGGTGGCCGCGGTCGATCTCGGCGATCCACTCGGCGACATGGTCGAGGAAGTACCGGTCGTGAGTGACGGCCAGCACGGCGCCGGGGTAGCTGGCGAGGTGCTGTTCGAGCCAGAGCACGCTCTCGGCGTCGAGGTGGTTAGTCGGTTCGTCCAACAGCAGCAGGTCGGGCTTCTGCAGCAGCAGCTTGGTCAGGGCGACACGGCGCTTCTCACCACCGGACAGGTTGGCGACGGAGTAGTCTCCCGGCGGAGTGCGCAGCGCGTCCATGGCCTGCTCCAGCTGGGAGTCGAGATCCCAGGCGTCCGCGGCGTCGATGGCTTCCTGCAGCACACCCATTTCTTCGAGCAGGGCGTCGAAGTCGGCGTCGGGCTCGGCGAGGGCGAGGCTGATCTCGTTGAAGCGGTCGACTTTCGTTTTGATCGGGCCGACGCCTTCCTGCACGTTTTCGAGCACGGTCTTGGTCTCGTCGAGCTGCGGTTCCTGCATGAGGATCCCGACGGTGTACCCGGGAGACAGCCGGGCTTCACCGTTGCTCGGGGTATCCAGGCCGGCCATGATCTTCAGGATCGTGGATTTTCCCGCACCGTTGGGTCCCACCACGCCGATCTTGGCACCGGGGTAGAACGACATGGTGACGTCGTCAAGAATGAGCTTTTCGCCGATTGCCTTGCGGGCTCGGACCATTGAGTAAATAAATTCGGCCATAGTGAGGCCCAGTCTATTTGGGTTTACCGGTCGATTTGTCGGGTGCTGCCCTGCGGGCGCGTTGCCGACCCGAGCAGAACGGTCACGACGCTGCCGCAACGGCGCTCGGCGGGTGCGTTGTGACCGTTCGGGCAGAGTCCCGGGTGTGCCCACGAGAAGCTCGATTGTGTGCGGTTCCGACTCGGCATGCCACGATCGACGCTGATTGTTTTCTGGGTCGGTCAGAGCAGGTACTGCGAATACGACTTTCGGATCTTGTTCACCTTGGGCACCGCAACGGCCATGCAGTAGCCCTGGCCCGGGTTCTTGGCGAAGAAATCCTGGTGATAGTCCTCGGCGTCGTGGTACACCCCGAGGGGTTCGATCGTCGTGACGATTCCTTCGCCCCACCAGTCGACGGCCCGCGTGCGCGCCGTGTCAAACAGCTCGCGCTGCTCGTCGTCGCTGTAGAACATGGCCGACCGGTACTGGGTTCCGGTGTCATGGCCCTGGCGGTTGAGCTGGGTGGGGTCGTGCAGGGTGAAAAAGACGTCGAGAATGACGCTGGCGGGAATGACCTCCGGATCGAAGGTCACCGCGACGGCCTCGGCGTGGCCGGTGCGTCCCGTGCAGACCGACTCATAGTCCGGATGCGGCGTGCTGCCTCCGGTATAACCCGACACCACATCGCTCACCCCGCGCAATACCCGATACACGGCATCAAGACACCAGAAACATCCACCTGCGACCACAAAAGTTTGCATGCGTTGAGCCTAACTCGGTCATCTGCTGCCGCGCTGGGAACGGGTGCGGCCCGAACGGTGACCGGTGCCGGGCCTGGGTGTCGGTGGCGCTGGGTAACGTGTGCGGCAGCACTCCTGATCGACCGAACCGGAGGACCCGATGCCCACGCAACTGACGAAGTGCACGCGCACCATCTCGCTTTTTCCCGTTCGAGACGGCCTCTGGCGGGTGATCGGCCGTTCCGGAGCCGTGCTGGGGCATGTGCAGCGATTCGACACTCCCGACGGTCAGCGCTACCAGGCCCGGCGGGTGGCTGTGGGTGCCGGCGCCGCGCCCCGGGTTCTGGGTGATTTCTGTCGCATCGATGAGGCCGAAGACTGTTTTCGTTAGTACCGTTCGGCGGCAGGCCGTGGCCCGGCCGTTCCCGAACCCGCGTCATGGTCTCGTTCTATCGCTGATGTCGGGGCACGCCGGGCGTGTTACCCGGAAAGAGTCTGACGTGCCGGTAATGTGCCGGTCATGCAGTGGTTGAATTCCTTCGTCGACTGGCTCTCCGCAGCCAGCACCCAGCCCGTGATCTTCAGCGCTCTGGTCTTGTTGCTCGCCATCGTGCTGGCCAGTGCTCTGGCCGCCTGGATCTCCCGGGGCGCGATGCTTGGCGTGCTCGCCCAGCGCAACCATGAGTCCAAAGCCGCGGCCATCGGAACCCTCATCGATGCGGCCACCGAGGCATCCGTCTGGAATTCGCTGAGCCCGCAGGAGCAGGTCCTGAACGACCGGGCCGTGGGACAGGCTGACATTCAGATTCGCCTGCTGCCCATCAAGGGGTCCGGCATCGCGGCGAACTGGGCGGCGAACCAGCTCGCCGACCTCAAGCGCACCTCGGCCGCATTCGGGTACCAGCTGGAACCGGCGCTGGTGGAGTTTCGAGACCGTCTGATCGATTGGCAGAACAAACCCGGCCGAGCCCGCAAGGTGTTCCAGGCCGATCTGGATCGGTGGAAAGCGCAGAACGCCGGAGCCGCGAAGACTCAGGTTGCCGACCAGGAGGCCTGGGCGGCGCAGCAGCAGCACGAGAAGTACTCTGCATCGCAGGCAGCGCCCTTCACCCCGCTCACGCCGACGCCGGCCCGCACCCCGATGGCGTACCCGGCCAATCCGGCCAACCCGTCCACGGAAACCCAGCGGCTGCTCGACGATGTGAACGCCCTGGAGGTGCGCGGCTCCGACCTCGGCGCCCGGCCGGCCGCGACCTCGTAGCTTTTCAGAGGCTAGACCGAAACGGTCGAGTTTTCGCGCCACCACCGGTCAAACGGTGACACCGGCACCCGACGCTTATGCTCGGTACCGAGGTAGCGCGTCTCGATGGCCTCGGCGATGACGGGATCGACGGCACGCCCTTCGAGAAAGTCGTCGATGTGCTCGTACGTCAATCCCAGGTTGGCCTCATCGGTCTGGCCGGGATCATGGTCGAGCAAGTCGGCTGTGGGCTCTTTGAGGTACAGCCGTTCCGGGGCGTTGAGGTGGTGCAGCAGCGCCCGGCCCTGGCGCTTCGTCAGCCCGGTGAGCGGCAGAATATCGGCGCCGCCGTCACCGAACTTGGTGAAGAAACCGGTCACCGCCTCGGCGGCGTGGTCGGTTCCCACCACGAGCAGGTTCTGCTGGCCGGCAATCGCGTACTGCGCGATCATCCGTGAGCGGGCTTTCACATTGCCCTTGGTGAAGTCCCGCATCGGCACCCCGGTGCTGTCGTGGTATTCGGCCTCGAAACCGTCCACGGCGCGGGCGATGTTGAACACCACCGACGCGGGCGGGGCGATGAACGCCAACGCGAGCTGCGCATCCGCCTCGTCGTGCTGCGCCCGGTACGGCAGCCGCACCGCGACGAACGTGGCGTGCTGCCCCTGCTCGCTGAGCTCGGCGACGGCGAGCGAGCAGAGCCGGCCCGCGAGGGAGGAATCCTGCCCTCCGCTGATGCCGAGCACGAACCCCTGGGAGCCCGTCTGGATCAGGTAGTCCTTGAGGAATTGCACCCGGCGTGTGACCTCTGCGGCCGGATCAACGGACGGGGAGACATTGAGTTCGGCGATGATGCGCGCCTGAAGTTCTCGCATACTCCAATCTAGCAATCATCCCGGGCAGTATGCGGCGACCGGGGACTTCGTGTGTGTCGGCGGAAAACACCCAGCTTGTCATGGCCGCCGACAGACGTCGCAGCACAGATGAGCTGGTCACGATCGTCCGCCGGTTCGCCAACAGCCGAAACGATATGAATCGCTTCATCGGAGCGCTGGCCTCGGACACCATCGTCGAACGCCATCCCACCCTCGACCCGATCATGGAGGCTTGGGTGACGAGCGGCTCCGAAGCCTCCTACTCCGAAACCCTGATTGCCGCCCTCACCGAACTTCGGACCGAGAAGACTGAACCCCCAATGATCGCCGCTGAGTTTAAGGAACTGAAAGATCTCGGCTATCCGAACCGGCGGCGCACCGACAGCCGGGCGAAGGTCGAGGCGCTCACGGAGGCATATCGGCTCGAACTTCTGCTCATTGCCCATCACCACTACCTGCCCGAAGGGTGGCCGGACGACCTTGAGTCGTTGGATCTTTGGCGCCGAATCTTTGATCAGCGTGAGTCAAACGGTGACATCGGTTGGGAATCCCCGAGCCACAAGCCGGTATATCGAGCCGACCGCGCGTCGAGCAGTCTGTCGACAACTGCCGAGCTGCGTTTGCTGGCGCAGGACGCGATTCCTGCGATCGCAGCCGCCGCCGAAGCGACGCTGGCCGGTCGCAAGGCGACCACCTCCTAGCCCCCGAACCGACCGCCGGCACGCAACCCGCGCCTGCTCCAACGCCCCCAATCACGGGGCTTGAGGTGGACTCACCGGGTTTTCCATGAACATGGGCGCTATTGCCTCTTTCCCGAAGATTTTACCGAATCGAACACAAAAGCGAGATATGCTCAGAAATATGTGCGGGGGAAGAATTCTCCAGAACGACGCAATCTTGTCATGATGCCAGTCATCTTCTTACAAAGAAACGGCAACTTTCATTCCCGAATCACTACCGCAGGGCTCAAGTAATTCGAAGTTGTAGGCGATTTCGCGTCATAAACGCGCGAGTCTCGGCACCCACACAGGGCCCCGCACATCAGCTCGGTCAGCCCAGGCGGCGGGCAGCCTGCGCAGCGGATTCGTGGGCGGCGGCCAGTTCCTGGTGCTGCTTGGCGACCTCGTCGGCTGGGGCGCCGAAAGGTTCGCTCAGCGTGCGGGTGGCTACGATCGCTTCCAGCGTCATTCCTAGGGCGTCCGCCAGAATCAGCTTGAGCGTACGATCAGTCGGCAGCCAATTCCCGCGGCCCCGGCTGACCGTGGCGGCCGTGGCGGCAGCTCACGACCTCACATGGTTGGCACGGCCTGCGGCGCACGCGCGGCGATGATCGCCGCAGCCGTTTCGTGACCGACCCGGATAGCGCCGTCAACGTGTTGGTAGCCCTTGCCGGCCATGTCGCTGCACGAGAAGGAGATCGGGCCGACGGGGCTGCGCAGTTCCGCACCGTACCGGGCCAGGCCGCCCATGTCGAAGCTCGCCGCGTACGCCCCGCGGGTCCACTCTTCGGAGCCCCAGTCGCTTTCGTAGTACACGACCGGGTGCAGCGCCTGCTCACCGTAGTAGTGCGAGAGCGACTCGAGGATGCGCTGTTTGCGCTCCGCTGCGCTGAGCGCGAAGACGCCATCCGCTTCTTCATCGGAGACGAAACCCACGAGGGTGCCGCGCGGGTCGTCGAAGTTGGTGTTGTCGTAGGCCTCATGCACGAGTTCGTACGGGCTGAAAGCGGTGCCGGAGAGATCGTCGGCACGCCAGAACGGCGTCTGATAGACCGCATGAACCTTGATCACGAACCCCATGGAGAGGTGCTGGTGCAGCTGCTGCTGCCGGCGCGGCAGGGGCGGGTCGAAGCTGATCCGGCTGATCAGGGGCGGCGGAACGGCCACGATCGCGTGCCGGGCGGTGACCGTCACGCCGTCGGCCACCACCGTGACGCCCGTGTCAGCCCACGCCAGGCTGCGTACCGGCTGCCCGAGAAAAACGTCGTCACCGAGCTTCTCGGCCAGCAACAGCGGCACCTGCTGCAGTCCGCCGATCACCCGTTCGTCGAGAATGAAGTCGGCGTCGACTAGATTGCTGAACGATCCGGCACTCGCCGCCATGAGCAACGCCTGCAGCGCGGAGAAGGCGTGCGCCGGCTTGGTGAGCATGGCTCCGGCGATGAACATGCTGATGTTGTCCCGGGCCTCCTGGTCGTCGGTCTGCGTCTCGATCCAGCGGCTGAACGAGATCGCGTCGAGTTCGGTGGCGAGCGGATGCGCCCACGGGCGGTCCGGGTCGATCTCGGCCACGAGCACGTCAAGTTTGTCGATCAGGCCGACGATCTGCGCTTCGGTTGTGGCCGGCACCGGGAAGATCTCACCGTCGAACCGGCTGACCACGCCGTCACGATTGATGTACACGTTCCGGCCAGCCCGGTAGCGCGGATAGGTGCCCAAGCCCAGCTCGACCAGCGTGGCCTTCAGGGCGTGCTGGTCGGGCGAGACCCACTGGCCGCCGATCTCGAGCATGGCCCCGTCGATCTGGTCGGTCCACAGGCGCCCGCCGACGCGATCGCGGGCTTCGAGCACGGCCACGGTCAGGCCGGCTTTCGCCAGCTCGGTAGCGGCGGTGAGGCCGGATGCCCCGGCGCCGATGATAACGACGTCACGATCGATAGTAGTCATGGTTGCTCCTATGCTGGCGCGCGGTTCAGACCGCGGGATGAGGGTGTACTTGGTCGAGAGATATTCGTTGATGCCTTCGAGGCCACCTTCACGACCGAGCCCGGACTGTTTAACCCCGCCGAAGGGGGCTACGGCATTGGAGACCAAGCCCGTGTTGAGTCCCATCATGCCGGTGACGATACTGTCGATGATACTTTGTCCACGCGTGATATCGCTGGTGAATACGTAACCGACGAGACCACATTCGGTATCATTTGCCATTTCAATGGCCTCTTCGTCTGTTTCGAAGGTCACCAGACCCACGAGCGGCCCGAAGATCTCTTCCCGCACCATGCGGCTGTCCGGGCTCACTCCGGTCAAGACGGTGGGCGCATAGAACGAGCCGGGCCCGTCGAGGCGTTGCCCGCCGGTGAGGAGTGTGGCGCCGCGCGACAGGGCGTCCTGCACGAGCGAATCCACGTTGTCGACGGCTGCGTCGGTTATGAGCGGCCCGAACGTGACCTGTCGGTCGATGCCCGGCCCGGAGACGAGCGCGTTGACCCGCTCGGTCAGTCGGCGGGCGAACTCCGCCGCGACAGAGGAGTGCACAATGAACCGGTTCGCGGCGGTACAGGCTTGGCCGGTGTTGCGAAACTTCGCGAGCATGGCACCGGCGACGGCCTGCTCCAGGTCGGCGTCGGCGAACACGATGAACGGGGCGTTGCCGCCGAGTTCCATCGAGGTGCGCATCACGTTCTGGGCTGACTGCGCGATCAGAGCACGTCCGACGACCGTTGACCCGGTGAAGCTGAGCTTGCGCAGCCGCGGGTCGGCGATGATCGGCGCCGACACGGCCTGCGACTGGGTGGTCGTGATGACGTTCACCACTCCCGCGGGCACGCCGGCGTCTTCGAGCAACTGCACGAACAGCAGGGTGGTCAGCGGGGTGAGTTCGGCCGGCTTCACGACCACGGTGCAGCCCGCGGCGAGCGCCGGAGCGATCTTCCGGGTAGCCATGGCGAGCGGAAAGTTCCACGGGGTGATCAGGTAGCACGGGCCCACCGGGCGGTGAGTGACGACCATTGTGCCGGTGCCCTCCGGGTTGGCGCCGTACCGGCCGCTGATGCGCACCGCCTCCTCGCTGAACCAGCGCAGAAACTCTCCGCCGTAGGTCACCTCGGAGTTGGCTTCAGCGATCGGCTTGCCCATCTCCAGTGTCATCAGGGTCGCGAAGTCGTCGCGACGCTCCTGCAGCAGGTCGAAGGCCCGGCGCAGCACCCCGGCGCGCACCCGCGCCGGGGTTGCCGCCCAGGCATCCGCTGCCTCGACGGCCGCATCGAGCGCTCGGACGCCATCAGCGACGGATGCGTTCTGGATCGTTTTCAGCCGCTGCCCGGTTGCCGGGTCGGTCACCACGATCGGCTCCCCCGTACCGTTCTGCCACTGGCCGTTGATGTAGAGCTGATCCGGCACGCGGGCTAGCAGTGCAGCGCACCGCTGTTCGACCGTGAGGTGTGCTGTGCCCTCGAGCAGGGCGCTCATGCGTCGGCCGATTCGGAGGCGAGGGCGTCTGCGACGACCTGCAGGCCCTCGAGCAGCAGGTGGTCTGGAATGCTCAGCGGCGGCAGAAAGCGGATGACATTGCCGTACGTACCGCACCCGAGCAGGATGACGCCCTGGGCGTGGGCGGCGGCGATGACCCGACCGGTGAGGGCGGCGTCGGGCTCCAAGGTGGCGGGGTCGACGAGTTCGACGGCCATCATGGCACCGCGGCCTCGCACCTCGGCGATTCGGGAGTCGACGGCGGCAAGCCCACCGAGGCGCCCACTCAGAATCGCACCGATGGCTGCGGCACGCTCCACCAGGTGGTCGCTCTCATAGGTGTCGATAGTGGCGAGCGCGGCGGCACAGGCGAGCGGATTACCGCCGTAGGTGCCGCCGAGGCCGCCGGCCTGCGGGGAATCCATGATGTCGGCGCGCCCGGTCACGGCCGAGAGCGGCAGTCCCCCGGCGATGCCCTTGGCGGTGCAGATCAGGTCGGGCACGATGCCTTCGTGCTCGCAGGCGAACATGTGGCCGGTGCGGGCGAATCCGGTCTGGATCTCGTCGGCGATGAAGACCACGTCGTTCGCGCGGCACCAGGCAAGCAGGGTGGGCAGAAAGCCCGGGGCGGGAACGATGAAGCCGCCCTCACCCTGAATGGGTTCGATGATGACGGCAGCCAGGTTGCCGGCGCCGATCTGCTTGTCCATCTGGGAGATGGCGCGCTGGGCAGCGACGACGCCATCCAGGCCGCCGTCGCGCAGCGGATAGGACATGGGCGCCCGATACACCTCGGGGGCGAACGGTCCGAAGCCGCTTTTGTACGGCTGGCTCTTGGCGGTCAGCCCCATGGTCAGGTTGGTGCGGCCGTGATAGGCGTGGTCGAAGGCGACGACGGCCTGCTTGCCGGTGAAATGCCGGGCAATTTTCACAGCGTTCTCCACCGCTTCGGCGCCGGAGTTGAACAGCACGCTGCGCTTGTCGTGGTCACCGGGCGTGAGCCGGTTGAGGGCCTCGGCCACCTCGATGTAGGAGTCATACGGTGCCACGGTGAAGCAAGTGTGGGTGAACTGGGCCAGCTGGGCGGCGACCGCCTCGACCACCCGGGGGGCGCTGTTGCCGACACCGGTGACGGCAATACCCGACCCCAGGTCGATCAGCGAGTTGCCGTCGACATCGACGAGCACACCGCCCCCGGCCGCGACCACGTAGACCGGCAGCGCGATGCCGACACCGGTCGAGACGGCCTGGGCCTTGCGCTCACTCAGGGCGCGCGACTGCGGGCCGGGGATGCTGGTGACGAGGATGCGCTCCTGCGGCAGGGACGGGCCGCCGACGGGAGTGTAGGCCTGCGTGGAACGGGGGGTGTCGACGAGTGTCATAGGGCTTCCGATCATGCGACGGGCGGTATCGCAGCCTCGATGCCGCTGTGCTGAACCAGCACTGGGGTAAGGCTAGACAGAACCGGTCGGCGACAACACCTCCCGTCGGTATAGTTGACTCGCATCTATTCGCCAACCTGTATAGGCCATCCTGTGCTGCCCACCCTGCGCCGCCTGCTCGCCGACCCGCACCTGGGGCTCACCCTGCTCGGTGACGACGACCAGGCCAGACGGCCCGCCGCCCTCGAGGCTCCCGTCGAGTGGGTGCACAGCTCTGACCTGTTCGACCCGACCCCGTTCCTCTCGGCCGGTCAGGTTTTGCTCACCACCGGCACGCAGTTCGGCGCCGATCCGAACGCGGATCCCGATTTTGTTCCTTACGTGCAGCGACTGCGTGATCGCGGGCTCACCGCCCTGGGCTTCGGAACCGAGGTCATTCGGGACGGCACGCCCGAGGGGCTGCTCACCGCCTGCCGGGCAGCCGGGCTGCCGTTGTTCGAGGTACCGTACCGCACCCCGTTCATCGCGGTGGCGCGGGTGGCCGGTGACCTCGTGGCGGAAGACCGGTATGCCCGAGCGACCTGGGCGCTGCGGGCCCAGCGCGCCATCGCCCTCGCCGCGATCCGACCCGACGGTTTGAGTGCGACGCTGGCCGAGCTGTCCGCCCAGCTCGGCCACTGGGTCGCCCTGTTCGACGCGAGCGGCACCCTCGACCGGGTGTTTCCCCGCGCCACGTTCACCGCAGCCCCGGACACCCTCACGGCCGTGCAGCGCGAGGCGCGGCGCCTGCTCACCCGCGGACAACGCTCCAGCAGCTCCGTCGACGCCTGCGGCGAAACGCTGACCGTGCAAACCCTCGGCGCACACGACCATTTGCGCGGAGTGCTCGCCCACGGCGGACCGCGCGCCCTCGATCAGGCGAGCACCGAGGTCGTCACGAGTGTGATCGCCCTGGCCGGTCTGGCACTGGAGCAGAACAACGCCCTCGACCGCGCCCAGGGCCTGCTGCGCACCGGTTTGATGCACACCCTGCTCGACGGCGACCACTCCCTGGTGCAGCAGATCTCCCGGCAGATGTGGGGCGCTCTGCCCCCGGCACCGGTGCAGGTCGCCGTCGTCGATGTGCCGGCGGTGCGCCGCGATGCCATCACCGACTATCTGGAGCTGCGCGTCGAAGCCTCCCCCGGGTTGTTGTTTTTCGCCCGACAAGACGACACCGTCGTGGTGTGTCTCGACGAGGCGGCCCACGGCATCCTCTCAGACCTGTGCGAGCTGTTCGAGCTGCATGCCGGCCTGTCCGAGCCGAGCGAATATCACCGGCTGCCGCGTGCCCTCGACCAGGGCCGGCAGGCACTGGCGCGGGCTCGGGAGGGCGCCCCGGGCGTGACCGGGTTCGACGTCGTCGCCCGGCAGGGGGTGCTGGCGCTGCTCGCGCGAACGGATGCCCGCGCGGTGGGCCTCGCGACACTCGCGCCGCTACTCGCGCATGACCGGGCGCACGGTGCCGATCTGCTCGTGACGCTGCGAGCCTGGCTGCTCGCCAATGGGCAGTTCGGCGCGGCTGCCGCCCAGCTCGGAGTGCACCGGCACACGGTGCGCGCCCGCGTGCAGCAGGCGGAGCTGCTGCTCGCTCGAGATCTGGGGTCGTTTCCGGCGCGCGCCGACGTGTGGGCGGCCCTGCTGGCCACCGATAACACCGTGCTGTAACGGGGTCAGCCCTGCAGGGTCCACGGCTTACGGCGCACCAGCACATCGCCGCGACTCGTGCTCGGCCGGGTCCACAGGCCGGATTCGAACAGCCGCACCGGTTCCTCGGCGGCGAGAAAGCCGAGGCTGAACGCGGCGAAGCCCGCACCGGTCGGCACGAATTCGAGCCCGTCAACCTGGCGGCCCCAGACTTCGGACCGTACCCGTTCGACGATCCGTTCGCCGGCACCGTCGGGCACCGCAGCGGCGACCTCATCGATGCCCGCACGGGCGGCCCGTTCCAGGTGCGCGGCCGACGTCTGGCCGTGCGGTTCCCAGCCGCCCTTGGGCGGCGAGATACCGGCCCAGGTGACCGTGTTCACCTCGAGAGGAACGGTCACGGTGACCGGCAGGGTCGCGTCCTCGACGGTGGATTCAAGCCGTTTGAGTCGCTCCTGCAACCACCGCACGGGCACGACCTTGTCGAAGTCGACTGGAGCGGTCAGGGCGAAGGTGCGCAGGCCCAGCACGTTCGGGCTCACATCGAGCAGGCCGCGCGGGTACAGGATGGCGGTGTAGACCGCCAGCACGCCGTGCGACGCGATCAGGCGGGCTGAAAAAACGTGCGCGCATCAAGTCCCTATGTTTGCCTCCCGCACCCCCCCCTCCCCCCGTAGCGCTTCCCTAACTCTCGAATTCTCACGGTGAAAGACGCATCACCGACCCCGCCCCGCCGCGACGAGTACGAACTGCCCCTGGAGGAGATCACGTGCAGCTACGTCTTCGAGTGGGCCTGCGCGAACAACCTCTACGCGAAACGCTTCCATCCCACCTTCGCCGAAATGACCAATCCAGACCTGCTCATCATCATCGGCCAGGCCCAGTGCTACCGCTGCCAACAACCCCGCGCCATGACCCGCCTGGGAAACATCGTGCGCTTCGACTGCGACAACCCCGCCTGCAACGAAGTGATCTGACTGATCCGCGCCAAGAACAAGAAGGCCAACAAGGAACGTGTTGCGACCGGTCAGTCGTTGCGGCTCGGCGTGCCGCCCGCGCCCACGATCGTGCCGACACCGCTCACCCCGGTGCCCTATTGCCCGACGCCGAGGCCGCACCCCGCCGGCCGCGCACCGCCCGGCCGCACCTGCGCGCCGTCCCCCGCTCAACGGCAAGCCCCACCGCTGACCGTCGGCCGACACCCTCGCGTTCATCAAAGCAGATGCCGCCCCGGCCGTTCTCGCCGGTCCAAGTCTGATAGGTGGCAGTATGTTACGCCCTGGCCGAGACCGACGGACCTACGGGGTGTGTGGCCACAGGGGTTCGGTCGCCGCATCCTCCACCCCGCGCATCACGCGCAGCACATTCTGGCCCGCCAACTTTCGCAGATCAGCGGCCGACCACTTGTGTTCACGCAATTCTTCGAACAGCGACGGGTACGTGCTCACATTATCTAAGCCTCGCGGAAAAACCGTCGTGCCATCGAAGTCGCTGCCAATACCGACATGGTCGATTCCGGCCACGTCGCGAGCATGGTCCAGATGATCGGCGACATCACTGATCTGGGCATGCGGACTCGGGTTCTCCCGCACCCAGCTTTCGAGGGCGCCGTTCGCCGGAACGGCCGGGCGAGCGTTTGACTGGCGAGCGGCGTCGGCCGATTCGCCGGGCCTAGGCGCGGCCGCGTAATGTGCGGGAGCCTGGCCGAGTCCGAGCTCATCTTGCCGCAGAGTGAATCGCTCCTCCCATGCGGCATAGTCTCGAGAGACAAATTCAGGTACGAAGGTAACCTGCACCACGCCGTCGTTCTCGGCCAATTTCTTCAGAACAACGTCAGAGACATTCCGAGGGTGGTTAGTGACCGACCGGCACGACGAATGGGAGAAAATCACGGGAGCACTCGTCGTAGCCAGAGCGTCCAATTGAGTGGATTCAGCGGTGTGGGACGCATCGACCATCATTCCGATGCGATTCATCTCACGCACAATCGCGACTCCGGCGGCATCCAACCCGGTCGTCTGTCGAACACCAGTGGCAGATGCCGCCCATTCGGTATCGTCGTTGTGCGTGAGAGTCATGTACCGCACACCCAAGCGGGCAAACATGCGCAGCGCTCCAAGCGATTCGGCCATGCAGTGGCCGCCTTCGATACCGATCAACGACGCGATGCGGCCCGAGGCGAAAACCCGTTCAACGTCTGCCGCCGTTGTCGCGAACGCCAATGTTGCCGGATATGCAGCGATCAAGCGATGCACGGCATCGATCTGCTCCAGAGTGGCGACCACTGCTGCTGAAGGCCCAATATGCGACGGTACCCACACCGACCAGAACTGCGCACCAACCTGTCCGGCGCGCAGTCGCAGCAGGTCCGTGTTCAGCTCGTCGCGGTAACCGTCGAGCCCATCGACGGAGTACCCGGCAGTCTTGCGTAATGCCGACGGCAGATCATTGTGGCCGTCGATCAGTGGCGTTTCGGCGAGCAACGCGCGTACAAAATCGGCGGTCATAGTGCTGCCGGTAACTGCGGCAAACGGCCCAGCCCATCCACTGCGGGGATGGCGGCGAGCAGCCTCTTCGTGTAACGATGCTGTGGTTCGTTCCACACCTGCTCGACCGCACCGCGTTCGACGATCTTGCCGCCGTTCATGACCGCAACGTCGTCCGCAATCACACGCACGACTGCGAGGTCGTGCGAGATAAACAGGAGAGCAGCATCCGCTTCGAGGGCAAGTTTTCGCATGAGTTGGGCGATCTTGGCCTGAAGTGACGCGTCGAGTGAGGCGATAGCTTCGTCGCCGATCAGCAGGTCGGGTCCGGCCGCGACAGCCCGGGCGATCGCGATTCGCTGCCGCTGCCCGCCGGAAAACTCGTGCGGAAAGCGGGTGGCATCGGAGCGGTCCAGTTCAACCTCGTCAAGAAGCTCCTCGACGGTCCAGCGGCCGACGTGACGACTCGCGCGAATGCCGTCCTCAATTTGGCTGCCGACCGTTCGGCGCGGGTTCAGCGAGGCAAAGGGGTTCTGGAAAACCATCTGAATAGCGACGAGTGCTGGTGGTCGTCGGCGCAAACCGAGTCGCTCGACAGTCATCCCGTTGAAGCGGACGCTTCCGGTCTGCAGCTGCTCCAGGCCGCAGATCGAGCGCGCGAGCGTTGATTTTCCGCAGCCGGACTCTCCAACGAGACCCAGTACCTGGCCGCGTTCCAGGGTGAACGAAACATCGTCGACGGCGATGTGGCATCCTCGACCAGGCTGGCGATAACTTACGGTCACGTCGTGAACGGCGAGCAGGGGTTCAGTCATCTTTGGGCCTTCCAGCTGCCCGAGCTCGGCAGCGAATCAATCAGTGATCGGGTGTATTCCTCGGTGGGCGCGGTAATGACGTCAAAGCGGCTGCCCTCCTCGACGATGAGTCCGCGGCGCATCACGATGATGCGATCAGCGAGCGCCGACATCACGCCAAGATCGTGGGTGACCAGCAGAATCGCCAGGTTGAGTGACTGACACAGTTCGCGTAACAGGTGAAGAATTTCCGCTTGCACTGTCACGTCCAGGGCGGTGGTCGGCTCGTCTGCGATGAGTACCTTGGGATTGCAGATGATCGCACCAGCGATCGCGATGCGCTGCAACTGGCCGCCCGAGAATTGGTGCGGGTACTTTCCCAGCGCCACCTGAGGTTGCGGCACCTGCAGGCTCTCTAAAACCAAAACGGCTCGCTCTCGCGCTTCTTTGCGTCCGATCTTCTCGTGATGACGAAGATGGTCGGTGAGCTGGGTGCCGATCGTCAGCATGGGATGCAGTGAAGCCGACGGGTCCTGAAACACCATGGCTATTTCTGTGCCGCGGAGGGCGTTCATCGCGCGTTCCGGCAACTTGAGCAGATTACGCCCACCGTAGGTGATCGAACCGGTGACGCGAGAATGTGCGGGTTGCAAACCGCAGATCGTCATGCCCGTCAAGGTCTTCCCCGATCCGGACTCCCCGGCCAATCCGGTGATTTGTCCCGCCGGAACGTCAAGGTTGATGCCGCGGAGTATCTCCGCTGATCCGATCGTCAGCCGCAGGTCGGAAATCGTCAGTCCGGTTGTCATCGTCGCCCGATCTTTACAGCGTTCGCGGTTCGCGGGTCGAGCGAGTCTCGCAATGCATCGCCCACGAGGTTGAAGGCGACGACGATCGACAGAATGGCGAGGCCCGGAAAGAGCGCTATCCACCACGACGAGAACTGCCGCACGCCATCGGAGACCATGGCGCCCCAGTCAGCTGCCGGCGGAATGGCGCCGAGCCCCAGAAAGGACAGCCCCGAAAGTTCGAGAATCGCTGTGCCCACATTGAGGGTTCCCAGAACCAGGATGGGTGAGATCACATTGGGCAATACGTCCCGACGCAGTGACGTGAATGCGCCCGTGCCGAGCAATCGTCCAGCCACCACATAGTCGTTTTGTCGAGCGACGATCACGAGCGACCTCGCGACTCGCGCGTATCCGGGCCAGGACACAACGAGCATGGCGATGAAGGCGTTGGTAAGGCTCGGCCCGAGAGCCGCAGCCACAACGAGAGCCAGAATGATCGTGGGAAAGGCGAAGACGAGGTCGGCGATACGCATGATAATCTCATCGACTGCCTTGCCGAAATATCCTGCGACCGCCCCTGCGATGGTTCCGATGACCATGGAACAGAGCACGACCAGAAAGGCCAGCGGCATCGAAATGCGGGCACCGTAGATGACGCGCGAGAGAATGTCCCGCCCCACGGCATCCGTACCGAGAAGATTGACCGCGTCAGGTTCTTGAAGCCGTTCAAACGACTGCGCCAACGGATCAGTGGGCGCAATCCACGGTGCAACCACCGCGGCGATGATCCACAGGCCGATGATGGAAGCACCGATCGCGCCTAGCGGCGATCGGAGCGGCGCCGGTATAGCGATTCGAAACCGTTTCGGCGGCATCCGGTCGATGAATGTCGTCATGCTTTACTCACTCTCGGATCAAGAAAACCATACAAAATGTCCACGAGCAGGTTGATCAGAATGTAGGTCACTCCGACAACGAGGCCCACGCCCATGACCGCGGGCAGATCCAACCGAGTGGCCCCGTTGAAGGCATACTCGCCGATGCCGTGCCAGGCGAAGACCTTTTCGGTGAGGACGGCGCCGGACAGCAGCGACCCGAAGGCGATACCGACCACCGTAATGATCGGCACGAGGGCTCCCCGCAGAATGTAGCGAAAAGTGACGGCGGCCGAGGACAGCCCCTTGGCTCGTGCGGCGCGCACGTAGTCCAGGTTCAAGACTTCGAGAACGGATGAGCGAGCGAACCTCGTCAAGAGGCCGATCGTACTCAGCGCCAGCACGGAAGCGGGGAGTATGAGGTGCACTGCGGCGTCGCCGAACGTGGTCCATTGGCCGGCCAGGGCAGAATCAATGGTGTAAAAGCCGGTGATGTTGGGCGGGGGAATGGCCCCGGGGGCCAGCCGGCCTGACCCCGGCAGCAGTCGAAGCTTATAAAAAATCAGGTAGTAGGCCACGAGCGCCAACCAGAAGGTCGGCGCAGAGATTCCCACCAGGCTGACCACGCGAACAATGTGGTCTGTCGCTCGTCCACGCCGGAGCGCGGCCCACAGACCGAGGCCGATGCCGAGAAGGATGGACAGCACGATGGCAGCGACGGCGAGCTCAGCTGTGGCGGGAAAGGCGCGTTGGAGTTCGAGCGCGACCGGTGTCCTGGTCTGCACGGACACACCCAGGTCGCCCTGAACGAGATTTCCCAGATAGGTGATGTATTGCACCGGGAGCGGCTTGTCGAGCCCCATATCCTCGCGAAACTGCTGAACAATGGCGGGGTTCGCGGAAGCCTGTTCGCCCAGGGCTGCCTGCACGGGGTCTCCGGGGACCAGATTCGCCAGGCAAAACGTCACAAGGGTGACGCCGAAGATGAGCAGAAAACTCACACCTATCCGCATGCGTAGATAACGGGCGAGCGGATGCGTCGACGCCTGCGCGGATCGTGAAGTCGAGGAGCCGTGAGGCGAGGCGGCAAGAAAATATTTTCTGTGACACCTATAGC
>JAWOHA010000297.1:0-5252 GCA_046496385.1 Cryobacterium sp.
GCCACGGCACGCCGCCACCTGGCCCGCGCGATGCCAGCCGAGACAGGCTTCACGGCTGCGCCCAGTGCGGCGCCGACGCGGCAGGCTGTGAAAACGCATTCAGTGCCCGAGGCGGCGTCACCCCCGGTCGGGTCCGAGCCTCCACCCGCGGAGCCCCCGGAGCCCCCGGCACCCCCGCGGATGCCGCCCTGGCGGCGATCCGTGCACCTGGCCACGGCGGCAGTGGTGCTCAGCATCACGACCATGGGCGTCAGCCTCGTGATCTTCGGGGGGTATGCGGTGCCCGGGCCGACCCTGGCATTTCTCAGCGGGGTGCCCCTGACCCTGTTTCCACCGTTCTCCGCTGTTGCGACGATCGGCTTCGTCGGCGGGGCTATCAGCGCCGCCCTGTCGGTGCTGGCAGCCATCGTGAGCCGCGGCACGGTTCTCGCCCTGCCGGTCGTCGCCCTCGGATCGAGCCTGCTCGCCGTTCTTCTCGCCGTGCTGCTGTACCCGTGACCGGGCAGAACCCCAGAAAATTGTCGCGTGGGCACGCCCGTCCTCTAGCGTGGAGTCATGGCCACGCCCCCGATCGACAATTCTCACCGCATCATTGTGCGGTTCGGCATCTTCTACACCCTCGTTCTACTCAGTCTCGGCCTCTGGGTCAGCGTCGTGACCGGAGACTGGATCGCTCTGCTCGTGGCTTCGGGCCTGATCGTGCTCCCCATCGGCGGTCTCGCCGCCTACAACCGCCGCCCCACCCGATAACAGCATGACGGGCGATTCGCAGGTCGCCCGGGCAGACAGGCATGCAGCCGACCTCCCCGCATCCGCGGTCACGCCCGGTCCGGGCTGGTCGTTACTGCGGGTGGCCGCACTCACCGTGCTCGGCATCATCGGCGGCACCCTGCTCGGCGCTCTGTCAGCGGCAGGCCTCGTGGTGTTCTCGGGCGGCTTCGAGATCGGCAGCGACGGCTTCGTGCTGGTCACGGTCATCGTGGGCGCGGTGGTGGGGGCTTCCATCGCCGGCCTCGCTGCTCTGGGCGCACTCGTCGCCCTTGTTGTCGGTGACCATTGGGGTACCCGTCGGCCGGCTCTGCGGGCGGTGATTGCGGGTCTGGGCGCCGCGGTGACCATCGGCCTGTCAGGTCTCGCGTTCATCAACACCGAATCCCTGCTGACATCGGCTGGATTGGGTGTCGCGGCGGCGCTCAGCGGGGCGCTGTGCGCGGGCACGGCCCTCTACCTGTTCGAAAGACACCAGCGGCGCGGCGCACCTCCCCGGGGAAGACGGGCGGCTACGGGGCGCTAGGCGGTGATGAGCACCACCACCGCGTGACCGGCGAGCACCAGTGACCCGGGCTGACGCCGAAGCACAGCATCAGCCGTGGTGGCGAACCCCAGCACGATCGTGCCGATGCCCGCGGGGACCGCCTTCGGGGTGCTCGACAGGTTCAGCAGCAGTTCGGTGGCTCCGCGGCGCAGCACCAGCCAGCGCAGCTCGGCGTCGTACTCCACGTCGATGTCGTCGAAGTGCGGGTTGGTGAAGTCGGGGTGCTCGCGGCGCAGCCGGGCCAGGTCCCGGTACAGTGCCAGCAGACGGGCATGCTCGGGCCGGTCACGCTCGGTCCAGTCGAGCTTCGAGCGTTCAAACGTGGCCGGGTCCTGCGGGTCGGGCACCACAGCGGCGTCCCAGCCCATGCGGGCGAATTCCGCGATGCGGCCCTCAGCGGTGGCCCGGCCCAGTTCCGGTTCCGGATGCGAGGTGAAGAACTGCCAGGGCGTGCTCGCTCCCCACTCCTCACCCATGAACAGCATCGGCGTGTACGGGCCGAGCAGGGTGAGGGCCGCGGCGATGCCGAGCTGCCCGGCATCCGTGTGGCTGCTGAGGCGGTCACCGATGGCCCGGTTGCCGATCTGGTCGTGGTTCTGGTTGGACACCACCAGCCGCCAGGTCGGCACCCGATCGGTGTCGAGGGGCCGGCCGTGGGAGCGCTGCCGAAAGCTGGAGTAGCTGCCGTCGTGGAAGAAGCCCTGCGTGAGCACTGTGGCGAGCGCGCTGAGCGGTTCGAAATCGGAGTAGTACCCGCTGGTCTCCCCGGTCAGCGCCACATGCACGGCATGGTGAAAGTCGTCGCTCCACTGCGCGGCCAGGCCGGCGCCGTTTTCGGTGCGCGGGGTGATCAGCCGAGGGTCGTTGAGGTCGGACTCGGCGATCAGGCTGAGCGGTCGCCCCACGGCCTGACTCAGCCGGTCGACCTCGGTGGCGAGCTCTTCGAGCAGGGGCAGCGCGCGCTGGTCGCGCAGGGCGTGCACCGCGTCGAGGCGCAGGCCGTCTACGTGGTAGTCACCGAGCCACATCAGGGCGTTGTCCAGAATGTAGCGGCGCACCGGGTCGGACTGCGGCCCGTCCAGGTTGAGGGAGGACCCCCAGGTGTTGCCGGGGCCGCTGCTGAGGTAGGGGCCGAACTGCGGCAGGTAGTTACCGCTGGGTCCGAGGTGGTTGTAGACCACGTCTTGAATCACGCCGAGGCCGGCCTGGTGGCAGGCATCGACGAAACGCTGATAGGCGGCAGGGCCGCCGTATACCTCGTGCACGGCGTACCAGAGCACCCCGTCGTAGCCCCAGTTGTGCGAACCGTTGAACGCGTTCACCGGCAGGAGCTCCACGAAGTCCACCCCGATCGATTTCAGGTGCTGCAGCCGGGTCGCGGCGGCCTCGAGGGTGCCTTCGGGGGTGAAGGTGCCCAGGTGCAGTTCGTAGATCACCGCGCCGGCCAGCGGCCGGCCGGCCCAGTGGGAATCCTGCCAGGCGTGGGCACCGGCGTCGAAGGTGCGGGAGTGTTCGTGCACCCCGTGCGGCTGCCGGCGCGACCGGGGGTCGGGAAAGGGCCCGGCCCCGTCGATCCGAAACCCATAGTCGGTGTCGAGGGCGCTGTCGGTACTCGGCAGCGACCCGGGCAGCCCGGTGACGGATGTCTCCCACCAGCCGTCTGCTCGGCGTGCCATGGCCTGTGACCCGCGTTCCAGCACCAGGTCCACCGTACCGGCGTACGGTGCCCAGACCTCGAATGTTCTCATCAGGACTCCTCGGTGCTGTCAGCGTCAGCGTCAGCGTCAGCGTCAGCGTCAGCGTCAGTATCCGCGTCGGCGTTCGGGGCCTCGTTCGGGGCCTCGTCGTCGAACAGGTCGTTGGCGATCAAGAGCGCCACCGGGTACCGTTCCAGAATCTCGGCCAGCAGCACCTGTCCGCCGGCGAAGCGGGTGCCGGTCAGCACGTCGAGGTACTCCCGGCCGGCCAGCAGAATGGTGCTGTCGGCCCATCCCCCGGCGGCCGCCAGACCCAGCGGCAGCCGGGTGGCGACGGCGATCGCTCCGCCACGGTCGAAGGCGATCACATGCCGCGAAGCCGGTCCGAAGGCGGCCACGGGCGCGTACCGGGTGAACCGTTCCGGTTCGTCACGGCGCAACCGCAGAGCTTCGGAGGTGACCAGGAGTTTGGCCGCCCCGGTCTCGTCGATGGGCGGCAGCCATCCGTCGTCGATTTCAGCCAGGATCGCACGTCGCACGTCGTAGTCGACGGGGCGGCGGTTGTCGGGGTCCACGAGCGAGTCCTGCCAGAGTTCGGTGCCCTGATACACGTCGGGAACGCCGGGCATGGTCAACTGCACCAGCTTGGCCGAGAGCGAGTTGCTCCAGCCCGCAGCGCGTACCCGGTCAGCGGTCTCGGCTATGATCGCGCCCGAAGCCGTGTCGTCAAGGCCGGTCACGGCCGCGGTCAGCGCGGCTTCGAAGACGCCGTTCGGCGCGGTCCAGGTGGTCGACGTTCCGGCTTCCCGGGCGGCCTTGAGCGCGTAAGCGGCCAGCCGGTCGGGGCTCGACGGCCAGGCACCGACAACGGCCTGCCAGAGCAAGTTCTCAAACGGTGCGTCGTTCAGCGGCGTGTTCGTGCGCAGCGTCGCCAGAATGCCGGCCCACTCGGCGGGGATTTCGGCGAGAACGCTGATGCGGGCACGCACGTCTTCGCCGCGCTTGGTGTCGTGGGTCGACAGCGTCGTCATCGAGGCGGGAAGCGTGGCCTGCCGAAGTTTCTGGCGGTGGTGGAAGTCGGCGACGCTGACCGCGAACTCGGCGGGATCGGCACCTACCTCGGTGAGAGAACCCAGTCGGCTGACCCGATAATACGCGGTGTCTTCCACGCCCTTGGCCATGACCATGCCGGAGGTCTGTTGAAAACGCACGGCGACCGCCTCGGTGGGGTCGGCCAGCAGCGGCAGCAGCGTGTCGATCTGTGCGCCCAGGTCAGGTCGGTACCGCCGAGCCTGCCCGGCGGCCTCCTCCAGCCGGTCGGCGCCGAGCGGCAGGTAGGAGCGGTAGACGCGAAAGCAGGCGAGCAGTTCGGCCAGCGCATCGGCAATTCCGGGATCGGCGTCGTGCGGACCGGTTTCACCGCCGGGAACCAGCCGCGCCAGCCGCAGCACCTCGGAGCGCAGAATGCCGTCGGCTATCTGTCTTTTCGTTCCGTGCACCCGCTCGGCCCAGTCCTTGGGCGGTGCGGCGGTTCCGGACCGTTCCTGCTGCAGGGACACCTCCAGGGCGTCGAGGGGCGCCTGCCCGGCGGGGTCCACCAGCACCCGGTCCACCTCGGCGAGCGCGTCGTACCCGGTGGTTCCGGCGGTCGCCCAGTGCGTGGGCAGCGTCTCGGGGCCGTCCAGAATCTTCTCCACCAGAATGTAAGCGTCATCGGTGTGCTCGCGCAGTCGGTCGAGGTAACCACCCGGGTCGGCGAGGCCGTCGGGATGGTCGACCCGCAAGCCCTGCACGAGGCCGTCGTGCACCCAGCGAAGAATTTCGGTGTGGGACTCGTCGAAGACCCAGGGCACCTCTACGCGGATACCTGCCAGGCTGTTCACAGCGAAGAACCGGCGGTAGTTCAGCTCCGAGTCTGCCCGGCGCCAGTTGATGAGCTCATAGTGTTGCCGGCCGTGCACCACTGCGGCACCGGCTCCATCCTCGGCGGTGCCCGGCGCGATCGGGTACATATTGTCGTGGTAGTGCAGCTCATCGCCGACGATCCGCAACTGCTGCACCTCATCGTCGCCGTCGCCGAGCACCGGAATGCGGATCTTGCCGCCGCCCTCGACCCAGTCCACGTCGAAGGCGTCGGCGTAACGCGAGGATCGCCCGGCGCGCAACAGGTCCCACCACCAGGCATTCTGCCGGGGCGACGCCACACCCATGTGGTTGGGCACGATGTCCACCAGGATTCC
>JAWOHA010000337.1:0-5324 GCA_046496385.1 Cryobacterium sp.
TACTCCCCCGCCCTGACCGACTTCGTGATCATGGTCGACAAGACCAGCCAGATGTTCGTCACCGGCCCCTACGTGATCAAGACCGTCACCGGCGAAGACGTGGGCATGGAAGAGCTCGGCGGCGCCCTCACCCACAACAAGAGATCGGGTGTCTCGCACTACCTCGCCAGCGACGAACCCGACGCGCTCGACTACGCCCGCACCCTGCTCAGCTTTCTGCCCGATAACAACCTCACCGACGCACCGGTTTTTGACAGCGAGGTGGAGCTGGAGACGACGGATGCCGACCAGTGGCTGAACACGGTCATTCCCGACTCTCCCAACCAGCCCTATGACGTGAAAAGCGTCATCGCGCGCATCGTTGACGACGGGGACTTTCTAGAGACGCAGCCTTTGTTCGCGCCGAACATCGTGGTGGGTTTCGCCCGCGTCGAAGGCCGCTCGATCGGTATCGTGGCCAACCAGCCCAACGCCATGGCCGGTACCCTGAACATCGAAGCCGGCGAGAAAGCCAGCCGGTTCGTGCGGTTCTGTGACGCGTTCTCGATCCCGATCCTCACCCTCGTGGACGTGCCCGGCTACCTGCCCGGCACCGAGCAGGAGTGGACCGGAGTGATCCGACGCGGTGCGAAGCTGCTGTACGCCTACGCCGAAGCGACCGTGCCGCTGGTGACCGTGATTCTGCGCAAGGCCTACGGCGGCGCGTACATCGTGATGGGTTCCAAGCAGCTCGGCGCCGACGTCAACCTCGCCTGGCCGACAGCGGAAATCGCCGTGATGGGCGGGCAGGGAGCCGTGAACATTCTCTACCGCGCCGAGATCAAGGCCGCTGAAGAGGCCGGCGAAGACGTGGCCGCGGTGCGCACCCGGCTGGCCAACGAGTACACCTACAACGTGGCCAGCCCGTTCCTCGCCGCCGAGCGCGGCGAGTTGGACGGCATCATCGAACCGGCCATGACCCGGGTCTCGGTGATCAAGGCGCTGCGGGCACTGCGCACCAAACGGGCTAGCCTGCCGGCCAAAAAGCACGGAAACATTCCGCTGTAATCATGCCCACATCACTGAACCCCGCAGAGATTGTTTTCGTCACCAACGATGTGACCGCCGCCGAGGTGTCGGCGGTGACCGCCGTGCTGCAGGGCGTCCTGCAGGAGGAGTCGGACGGCCGCCGCCGCAAGCCCGCAGAGGGGCAGAGCGCCTGGCAGCAGTCGATGCGGCCGCTGCGGCGCCCGCTGCATCCCGGCCCCGCACAGTGGCGCGGCTTCTCGGGCTGAGCGGGTTGAGCGGGCTGAGCTGTCCCCCTTAATGCCGACTGCGTTCCGGGCCGCCGTACGGCAAACTACTGGAGCACGGCGGCATTCATCGGTGGTGTCTTCACCGCTGAATGTCAAACCATTCGTTCGCCGACCAGGGTATCGAGGCGAATGACTGGGGGGGCGAACGCCGCGGCCTTCGGGTCGTCGTGCGTTCGGAACTGACAAAGGGACCGGCCTCACGGCCGGTCCCTTTCGCATGTCCGAACGCCGCGCCTCAGCCGGCGTGCTGCCCCGCGCGGGTGGGCACCCGCGGGATCTCCCGCCACAGCTCCACCTCATCGCCGGAGGACTCCAGCCCGAGCGCGGCGACGCTGGGGTCGACGCTGCACAGTCCCACCACGGTCACGGCCGTGCCCGTGGCTTCGGTCGCCGTGCGGGCGATGATCGTGTCGGCGGCGCTGCCCCGGATGGCGGCGGCCAGCTGGTGCAGAACATCCTCCACGGTGGCTGCGTCCAGGTCGTCGATGCCGCCCTCATCGAGCAGCGTCACGATGGCCCCGCGCCGGCGCGCCACCATCACCTCGTGGCGCACCGCGTCATTCAGCAGCCGCCGACCGCGGATCTCGTCCCGGATGGCCGCCTCCAGAAAACGACACTCCAGCCTTTCGGCGTCGTCGAGGGTATCGCCGCCGCTCATGATGCGGCGCAGCATCGGCAACGCCATACGGTTCGTGAAGGCCAGACGCACCGTTCGTTCGTAGAGGTGCGCCTCCTGCGCGGCCTGCCACCGGGTGGCTTCCATATCGGCGCGACCGAACTGGGCGGCGTCCCGGCCGGCCTTGGCCAGGGCCCGGCTCATCAGCACGGCGGCGGCCACCCAGACCGCGCTGCCGATCACGCCTATCGGCCCGAGGGCCCCGGGGCCGGCCCAGACCAGGGTGTGACCGACCAGAAACAGGACACCCAGCCAGGCGATGCCGCCGCGTTTGCGCGTGGCCGTGATGGTCAGCAGGGTGCCGATCGCGGCCACGTACCATGTGGCGTAGCCGTTGTCGTCTCGGGCGCCGTCGAGCTGGCTGCCCACCAGCAGTGGCAGCGCCACACAGACTGCCAGGATGAAGAACGCCAGCACCCGCGGCATGCGCACCGGGCCGGCCGGCCACAGGCTGAGCAGGGTGGCCCCCAGGTACACGGCCATGGCCACCATGACGGGTCCCGTACGTTCGGGCACGTGCAGGGCGTAGACGCCGAGCACCACGTGGTACACGGAGAACAGCGCGGCGAGGGTGGTCAGCAGCGCGCGCGGACGCTCAATCACGACGGCTTCTCATCTCGCGGCCAGCGCAGGGTCACCGTGGTGCCCGCACCCACCCGGGAGTCGATGAGCGCGCTGCCGCCGGCGGCGCTGACCCGGCCCTGAATGGACAACCGCAGTCCCAACCGGTCGGCTGGAACATCGGTCAGCACGAATCCGCAGCCTTGGTCGGCGATCTCGATCAGGCAGGCGCCGGCGTCGGTCACCGAGAGGGTGACGCTGCGCGCCCCCGGCGCCGGCAGCGTGCCGGCATGCTGCAGGCTGTTCACCATCGCCTGGACGGTCGCCGAGTACAGGGCTTCAGCGGCCTGCTCGGGCAGCAGAGCCGGCCCGGTCACGGGGTTGTGCACCTGCACCGGGCAGCTCAGCGCACTGGCGGCCGCACGGATGCGGTCGGCCAGTTTCGAGAACGGCCCCAGCCGGTCCTCGTCCACCGGCTCCACCACGGTTTCGGCCTCATCGAGCCGGGACAACGCGTTTGCGGCCATGACGCCGGCGAGGTGCGCGTTTCTGGGAGTGTGCGCGCCGGCCGCGGCCAGCAGGGTGGCCAGCACGGTGTCGTGCACGATGGCATCCACTTCGATGCGTTCCACCTCGGTGGCGTGGTGGCGTACGGCCACCGCGTAGGTGGCCAGCGCCTTCGTCTGGGCGGCATCGACCACGGAGGTCGCGTGGCGCAGCATGGCGATGATCATGAGCACCACCTGGCCCAGCAGCATGGCGTAGACCACATCGAGCACGGCGAGGCCGGCGTCGGCGCTGCCGCCGGCGGGCAGCACCCGGATCAGACCGTAGACGATGGGAACGACGAAGGTGTACAACGCCGCCCAGTGCAGGCTGAAGGCGATTGCGGCGCAGGAGGTGGCCACCGTGCACAGGTACCAGATATAGGGCGTACCGGCCAGCACCACGTCGGGGTCGGCCGTGAGCGACGGCCAGGTGAGCACCTCTACCAGGTAGATCACGGCCACCACCGCTGCGGCAGCGCGCACACCGCGTTTGAAGATGCTGGCCAGCAGCACCGCGAGAATCGCCGCACCAAGCACCACGACGCCCAGCAACGCCCACTCGGACCGGCGCCCGCCGACCTGCTCGAGCACGCTCGGAATGGACTGCAGCGCAAAGACGAGAGAGATGCCGGCGACAGAGCGGTAGATGACCGTTTCGATCTGGGCCCGACTGATCGGCCGGCGCGGGGAACAGGTGGGCGCAAGCTCCGGGAGTGGTGCCTCAGACACGGCTGTCGGGCGAATCGGGGTCAAGCCCGGGCAGAATACCGTCTTCCACCGCGCGACGCAGCAGATCGACCTTGGTCGGTGCCGGGCGTCCCACCTCGATGTACTTCACCCGGATGCGATCGAGGTATTCCCGGGCCGTGGAGTGCGCGATACCCAGCTGCGTGGCGACCATCTTGAGCGGCAGCCCGGAGGCGTACAGGTGCAGCACGTCACGTTCCCGCCGCCCCAACTGGGCCTTGGCGAAATCATTGTCCGCGTCGATGGCGGTAGCCCACTCCAGGTTGTTGAGCACGTCGCCGCGGGCCACCGACGCCACGGCGGCCATCACCGTGGTGGTGGGCGACGATTTGGGAATGACACCGGCAGCCCCGGCGGCGAGAGCCTCCCGCACCGAGGCGACGCGGTCGGCGATGCTGTGGATCAGCACCGCCGAGCCGGTCTGCTGCGCGAGGCTCACGTTCTCGGTGATCCGCGAGCCGTCACCGAGCGACAGGTCGAGCACGATCACGTCGCAGACCTGACCGGCGATGGCGGCCACGAGGTCGAGCACGGTCGACGCCGTGCCGTACACCTCGTAGCCGGCGTTTTCGCAGGCGGCCTTCAGCCCCAGCCGCACGGACTCATGGTCGTCGACGATCCCAACCCGGATCGTGCGAGGGGGCTGCTCGAGGCCGCCTATTAGTGCCGTGCTCACGTTTGTAGTCCTCTGGTCTGGGGCGCACCACCACCGGGTGCACCTTCTACGATAGCTACCTCGTGAGCAGCGCGACGGCCTCCACGTGGTGCGTGTTCGGGAACAGGTCGAAGGCGCGCAGCGCCGTGAGGTCGTAACCGTGCCCGGCGAACAGGGCCACGTCGCGGGCCAGAGCCACCGGGTCGCACGCCACGTACACGATCTGCGCGGGGCGCAGCGCCGCGAGCTGGTCGACGACGGCCTTGCCCGCTCCGCTGCGGGGCGGGTCGAGAACCACGGTCGCGGCCTGCTGCTTGGCCCGGTCGGAGGCGCCGGACTCCCGAATGAGTCGGGCCAGAAAACGGTCCACCCGGTCGGTCTCGGCCGTGGCTCCCACCCAGTCGGACAGGTTCAACGCGGCGAAGTTCACCGCTTCGGGGTCGCTTTCCACCGAGGTGATGCGCACGTCGGAGCCGAAACGGTCACCGACCGAGGCGGCGAGCAGGCCCACCCCGCCGTACAGGTCGAGGTTGGCGGCCTTCGGGTCGAACAGGTCGGCGTCGATGGTGCTCTGCACCGCGCCGAACAGTGTCTCGGCGGCGCGGGAATGCACCTGCCAGAACCCGGCAGCGTCCAGCTGGAATTCGCGGTCGCCCACGACCTCCCGGATCACGTGCCGCGGAGTGCGCGCACGCTTGCCGCGGGCATCCTCGGTCACCACGGTCACGCGCACGTCTCCGATATGGAGATCGAGTGAAACGTACATGCATGGAGGATTGGAGGTGAAAGCTTTGGACATGGGTGTGAATCCTGGACAAAGTATATTATGGCTTTGAGAAATA
>JAWOHA010000174.1:0-3232 GCA_046496385.1 Cryobacterium sp.
ACCCACGTCTCGGTGTGGACGAGAACGCTCCGGTTGCCGGGCAGCGGAGTCCTCGCCCTACCGTGTTCGGTGGGACACTGCGATTGCCCGAAGGCAGGGAATGCCGGCTGCTCGACATCACCGGCCGGAAGGTCGCGGACCTCATTCCGGGTTCGAATGACGTGCGGCATCTGAGTCCCGGCGTCTATTTCGTTTCCGGCCCCGGAACTGCAAACCAGAAACTGCGAACCACGACCAAGGTTGTCGTGACGAGATAGGAGGGGACCATGAGAAGCCTGCTTGTTGTCTTGGCGGCTGTTCTCGCCGCCGCTGAAGGCGGGGAGGTCCGGTACGGCCCGGGGGTGCCGAACGAGTCGTTCGCCCCCAGTTGGCGTGCGCCCGGCACGGCGTGTCCCCCGGGCGATACCGCGTGGCTCGACTCGGTGCTGACGTTCGCCATGGACAGCCACCCGATACCGGGCATGGCCACAATGGCTATTCGGAACGACAGCATCCTCTGGAGCCGCTGCTACGGCTACGCTGTCCTCGAGGCGAGCATCCCGGTCACGGACACGACCTGCTTCTCACTCGCCTCGATCTCCAAGACGGTTGCCGGCACGGCCGCGATGCAACTCTGGGAGGACGGGTACTTCGACCTGGGCGGCGACGTCAACGAGTCGCTGCCGTTCATGGTCCGGCATTCGCACTTCCCGGACTCCCTCATCGACTACCGCATGCTGATGACGCACACTTCAGCGCTCCGCGACAACTTCCGGGTCATCGACAGCCTGCACCTGCCGGGCGACCCCACCGTTTCGCTGCGCGACTTCACGGAGGGCTACCTCGTGCCCGGTGGTGCCTACTACGACAGCATCTTCAACTTCTGCCCCTGGGCCCCGGGACGGCAGTTCGAGTACTCGAACATCGGCATCACGCTCCTGGGGTACGTGGTCGAGGCGATGGCGGACAGCTTCCCGCTGTACACCCGCGACCACATCTTCCGGCCCTTGGGAATGGACCGGACCACGTGGTTCTTCGGCGACCTCGACACGATGAGCGTGGCGTGCCAGTACTACTGGAACGGCGACGAGTATGTGAGAATCGGGTACAACAGCAGCACGATACTCCCGGCCGCGGGCCTCAAGTCCTGCACGCGTGACTTCGTTCGGTTCCTCACCGCGTACATCCGGGACGGCGTCTACGACACGGTCCGCATCCTGGACAGCGCCTCCGTGGCCCTGATGACGTCTACGCAGTTCCCGCCGAATGCCGGGTTCTGCTGGTTCACCACCGAACTCGTGGGTGACTCGATCTGGTACCACAGCGGGACGTGGGACGGGATTTGCACGTGTATGGGCTTCTGCCGTGAGCTTCGCACCGGCTTCATCGTCTTCACCAACGGCCACTGGCCGCAGGTGGCCCCCGCGGTATTCGGGATTGTCGTGCCCGCGCTGCACGAGTTCGCCCGGTCGGCGTCGGCCGTGTCCGAAGCTCGGGTGCCGGTTCCGGGAGCCCGGAACCGCTCCCTAGTACGCGGGGTCCTGGAGCTGCGGGGCCCTGTTGGGGCCATCCTGCTCGACATCTCGGGCCGCAAGGTCGCGAACCTGGTGCCCGGCCCGAACGAAATCCGGCACCTCGCGCCGGGGGTTTACTTCCTCAGAGAGCATTCAGCGTTCTCCGTCACCAAGGTTGTCGTGACGAGATAGGAGGTTGAGATGAGAAGACTGTGTCTTCTGCTGACCCTGTTGGCAGTTGGCGTGCCGACAGGAGCATCGCCGGGTGCGCTGTCGCTCCAGCGCCAGCCAGACGACCCCACCACGCGGCCGACGCCACCGGTCTTCCGGCCGGATGTGCGAAAGCGACCGGGCCACTACTCGAAGGCCGATTGGCGACGGGCCATTGACTCGGTCTGGGGCGAGGGGCTGCCGACCGAGACCAAGCTCGCGGTGATGGACTCGTTCAAGTTCAAGATGGACCGGCTGTACGCCTGTTTCAACAACCTCGACCCGGCGCGGTGGGACTCGCTGTATGCCGCCTTTCGCGCGGAGGTCGAGGATACTGTGAGCCGGGGCAGGTTCGCCGCGATGATGGGCCAATCGGCAATGGCCTTGCGGGAGCCGCACACCTACCTGGACGACAGGCTCGTGTGCGAGCAGACCGAGTTGCTGCCCGGCGTACCGGTCTTTGTCATCGCAGGCTGGCGCTGGGACACCCATTTCGGTGCCGGTCTGACTCCGCTTGAGGACAGCTCGCTACTGGTCTACGAAGTGGACGACAACCATCCGCTGGGCATCGTCCCTGGCGACGTCATTCTCGGGTACGACCGCAGGCCCTGGACCGAATGCTGCCGCGAGTTGCTGGAAGCCCAACTGCCGATAGGCCGGCGCTTCCGTTGGGCGGCCGAGGACCGGTCCCTGGCTCACACGTTACTCGTCAGCGCCGGCCAGAACTGGCACCTGTTCGACACCGTCGACATCGTCAGGTACGCAAGCGGTGACACGGTGCATCTGCCAACGTCGCTGATGGTCGGCTACGAGCCTGACCTCGTCTGCTGCGAGGAACTCGACGTCCCGGGAGTCCCCAAGCCCGATCTCGACTCGATGATAGCGGTAAGCTGGGGCATCATCGAAGGGGACAGCATCGGCTACATCTATGTCTGGGCCTGGGTGTGGGACGCGGCCAGCAAGTTCCGTCAGGCCTGCAGCACCCTGACCGCCGCCTCCTCGCTCAAGGGTATCATCATCGACTACCGCTACAACGAAGGTGGACAGGACGACAACACGGCGATGGGTGGATACCGTTTTCTCTTCAGCAGCGAATCGACGTTCTCGTTCTGCGGCTGCACGCGCAGCGACCCGGTCAACCGCTTCGCGATGCGGGTCGTCAGGCCTCCGTCACACTACGCGATCGCCGGCAAGGACACGGGTTACTCCAAACCCCTTGCCGTGTTGACCGGCCCGGGCGCCTGGAGCATGGGCGACTGGGAGACGTACCGGACCGCGTTGCGCCCCGGGAACACACGGACGTTCGGCAAGCCGACCAACGGCGCGTTCATAGGTAATCTCTCAAGCCTCTACATCCACAACGACTTCCAGGGCCAATATGCCTACCAGGATCTGCGGCGGTACGACGACTCTGCCGGCTACCTGACGCACATCGCGTTCGAGCCGGACACCGCGGTCTGGCACACGCGCGAAGCGGTCGCGCAGGGCCGGGACGCTGTCGTCGAGGCCGCGATTGCGTGGATCAACGC
>JAWOHA010000228.1:0-11941 GCA_046496385.1 Cryobacterium sp.
ACCCTGCTGGAGCTCGATCTCTCGGCCAAGCGGTCAGTGGAGGCCAGCGCCGACGTCCCGCGTGACGAGGTCATTCGAACGGCACCGCCGACGGGCACCATTGTGCGCCCGTCCGAGTCGATCACGGTGTTCATCTCCACCGGTGCGCAGCCCACCGATGTTCCCAACGTGACCAATCAGACTCTGACGGATGCCCGGGCATCCGTGCGGGCCGCAGGTCTCGTTCCCGGTTCGGTGACCTTGCAGAACTCTCCCACGGTCACGGCAGACGTGGTCATCGGCACCGATCCTGAGGCGGGCAGTGAAGAGCAGGTCGGCTACACCGTGAACTTCGTCGTCTCGAGCGGCTCGGTCAGGCTGCCGGATATGACCGGCCAGCCGCTGAGCGCGGCAAGCAACCTGCTGAGCGGTGATGCCCTGCAACTGGGCGTCCTCACCCTGCCCGATCCGGAGTGTGAGTCCCAGCTGGGTTCTCCGGTCACCGGTCAGTCCGGTGCCCCCGGCGACGTGCCGCAGGGGTCCGAGATCACCCTCACCTACTGCTCAGGCTGACTCGTGGCGCGCTGCGGCATGGCTTCGTGTCGGTGCAGAGCCCAGCGTCAGCACAGCGTCAGCCCAGCGTCAGCCCAGCCGCAGCAGGGGGTGCAGCGTTTTTGCTGTTTCCCGTGCCGCGGGCAACCCGGCCAGGGCGAGCCAGTTGCCGAGCATGAGATAGCCGCCCTCGGTCAGAACGGACTCGGGGTGAAACTGCACGCCCAGAATCGGCGCGGTCAGGTGACGCAGCCCCATGATCACGTCGTCTTCGGTTCGGCTGGTCACCACCAGGGTATCGGGGACCGTCGAGGCCACCACGGCGAGGGAATGGTAGCGGGTGGCCGTGAACTGCTGCGGCACGCCCTCGTAGAAGGCGCTGTCGTCATGGGTGATCTGACTGGTCTTGCCGTGCATGAGCTCTTCGGCGTTGGTGACGGTCGCCCCGAACGCTTCCGCGATCGCCTGATGCCCCAGGCACACCCCGAACAAGGGCAGCTGCGCCTCGAGCGCGGCGTGTACCAGGGCGATCGAGACACCGGCGTCGGCCGGTGCTCCCGGCCCGGGAGAGAGCAGCACCCCGTCATAGCCGCTCAACCGCTCGGCCGCCTGCTCCGGCGCGAATGCGTCATTGCGCAGCACGTCGGTTTCAGCACCCAACTCGAGCAGGTAGCCGTTCAGCGTGTACACGAAGCTGTCATAGTTGTCGATCACGAGAATGCGGGTCATGGGCTGGCTACCGTAGCTTCCTGGTCGTTGACGAGTGGATCCACCCACGGAGAACCCGGGAGATCGGTGCGGAGGGCACCGCCCGCGAGAAACCGCGGCGCAGAGAGTTCAACGCCACAGCGGGCCGGGGCCGGCGCGGCCAACGTTCGCGCCGGCTGGGCGCACGCGTCAGGTCAACCGAATCGTCCATGCGCCGAGTCTAACTTCCCGCGCCTCGTGTACGCGGTGCAGCACTTTGTCCAATGCACAGGCTTTGCCGGTAGTATCTGTTCCATGGCACGCACCGACTCCGACTCTCAGCCCGCCCGCGACTCGGTCTCCCGCTCCGGCCAGGAGGCCCCGAACGCAGTCTGGTTCAAGCCCGTCATGTTCGGCTTCATGCTGCTGGGCCTGGCGTGGATCATCGTCTTCTACGTCAGTCAGAGTCAGGCCCCCATTCCCGCACTCGGGTCCTGGAATATCCTGGTGGGCTTCGGGATCGCGTTCATCGGGTTTCTCATGACCACTCGCTGGCGCTGAGATCCTCCCGCTCGTCACGGCCCATTACGGGCCGGTGACCGCGCCGGAGTGAAAGTTACACGTGTGTAATTATCCCCATGTGGAAACTCCTGTGGATAACTTCCGTACGAACCGGGTGGGCTCTTGTCGTGGCATCACACGAATAGTCTGAGGCAACTCAGCACGACCAGCACTGCGGCCAGTGCCGCCAGCAGCAGGGTCTGCAGGGTCTTCTGCCCGCGACGTCGCGTCTGAACATAGATCAACCCGATGATCGCCCCGCCGATCAGGCCGCCCACATGCGCCTGCCAGGCGATGTTCAGGCCCGGGATGAAACCGATCACGAGGTTGATCCCCACCAGCACGAGCAACTGGGTGGCATTGCCGCCCAGCCGGCGCTGGATCATGAGGAAAGCGCCCATCAGGCCGAAGATGGCCCCGGAGGCACCGACCACCGGTTGTGCCGGGTTGGCGAGAAAGAGCACCCCGAGTGAACCGGCCAGCCCGCTCAACACATAGAGCGTCAGAAAGCGTCCCCGTCCCAGAAGCGGTTCGAGGATCTGCCCCAGAATCCACAGGATGTACATGTTCAGCAGCAGGTGCAGAACAGACCCGTGCACGAGGGCCGTGGTGAGCATGCGCCACGGCTCGAAATTGCCTGGCAGAGAGAACACCCCGGCGTAGAGCAGTGCGTTGGTGACGGTGCGTCCCAGAGCGAACTGCAGCACGTACACGAACAGGGTGATGCCGATGAGGGAATAGGTGACCGTGGGCTTCCCCTGCCCGGTCATACGGGTCAGGATCGCCGGCTTGGTGCGGGGCGCGTTCTTGCGGGCCAGCGCCATGCATTCGGGGCAGATCACCCCGACGGCGGCCTGAGTCTGGCAGTCCGGACAGATGGTGCGACCGCAGCGCTGACAGAGAATGAAGCTCTGCCGCCCCGGATGGCGGTAACAATAGTTCGCCGCCGAGGCCGGCAGATCGCTCATCTGTTCAGTGCAGGCGAGTTAGACGGACTCGACGGAGACGCTTTCGATGACGACGTCCTTGAGGGGCCGATCGCGGCCGTCGGTGGCAACCGTGGCCAGCTGGGCCACGATCGCGCGGGACGCCTCGTCTTCGACGGCACCGAAGATGGTGTGCTTGCCCTGCAACCAGGTGGTGGGCACCACGGTGATGAAGAACTGCGAGCCGTTGGTGCCGCGGCCGCCCTGCAGGCCGGCGTTGGCCATGGCCAGAACGTAGGGCTGGGTGAAGTCGAGGTCGGGGTTGATTTCGTCATCGAACTGGTAGCCGGGGCCACCGGTGCCCTGACCGAGCGGGTCGCCGGCCTGGATCATGAAGTCCTTGATGATGCGGTGGAACACCGTGCCGTCGTAGAGCGGCGTGGTGGACGACACGCCTGTGGCCGGGTGCTTCCATTCGATTTCGCCCGTTGCCAGACCAACGAAGTTCGCAACGGTCTTCGGGGCGTGATTCCCGAAGAGGTTGACCTTGATCGGTCCGAGAGTCGTGTTCAGGGTGGCGACGGCAGTGTGCTTAGACATGGCACAATTCTTGCACAGCCAGAACTTTCGTTTCTGATACTCGGAGCGCTCCCAGTCGATTCAGTGGCAAGATGGGACGTATTCGCCGCACGATTACGATGGAGGGTCCAGATGAGCCTGTCACGCAAGCGCCGCAAGGAACTCATTCGGCTGCGCAAGAGCGCAGACGAACTGTGGAGCCACCAGCAAGAAGTGTTGGATCGCGCCAATGCAGTAGCCCGGGAAGCCGGCCATCAGGCCAGTGTGCTGACCCGGGAAGAAGTTGTCCCGCGTGTACGCGAGGGGTACGAGCACTACGTCCGCCCCGGCGTCACGGCCACACACGATCTTGCGGAAGGCGTTCGTCGCCGCGTCACGCATGATGTGCTTCCCGGCATCGGAACCGCGATCGGAACCGTCATGAGCGTGGGAGACGTCTCCCGCGACGACCGTGTTCTTGTGTCTCTGCCGCGTCTGCACCTGCAGAAGCCCGTTGTCGAGCAGTCTAAGCGTCCGGGGGTCGGATCCTACCTGGCCATCGGTTTCGCCGTGGCGGCCGCTGTCGGCGTCGCCTACGCCGTCTGGCAGACATTCCGTGCCGATGACGAGCTCTGGGTCTCCGACGACGAGTCCGACGCGGTCGCGGCCCGCGAGGGATAAACCTCAAACAGCTGAGCCCAGCGCAGTACGGCCCGCATCCGGTGGATGCGGGCCGTACTGCGTTCTGCGTTCTGCGTACTGCGTACTGCGTACTGCGTACTGCGCCGCGAACGCGCTGACGCGGCCACAGGGATGACGCTGCCGACAGGAAATCGACCTTTCCAAGGTTTCCTTGCCCCCTCAGCGGGAAGTCGCTCGGCGTTTTGAACGATCGGCGTTTTCTTCTTGTCTCTACTGACCCGCGCTCCTAAACGACTATCGGCACGGCGTGGATCTCATCGGCGGGGTGACCGGCCCGCTCATGAATGCGCATGACCGCCTCTTTGGACGGCCCTTCCGACAAGCAGTAGACGACTCCAGATTCCGGGTCCGCCCACGCTTGCTTGAAGACCACTCTCTCATCGTCCTGTATTGCCAAGTCAGCGTCGTGCGCCGCTTTCAGATCTTCCTCGGTCAACCCCACCATGTTGTGGTGAACGTCCATGAACTGCGGCATAACGACGACCTTTCCAGGTTGGGGATTCTGATTGGGGAATCTGTTTGTTCGGGAATCTGTTTGGGGAATCTGCGCCCTAAAATACGCGTCCAAGACTCCGCTGTCAATGAAACGCGTTGACTCAGAGAAGACCGCCGCGTAGCCAGCCTCAAATCTTCCGGCTCGCCCGGTCACGATGAATTACACCACCCGGCGGGACGCAACCCCAGGCGGGCGGCGTAGAGGTCGGCTGCCGCCCGCACATTGCCATGAACGAAGTGGGGCTGCTTGCTGTCGTGCACCTGTCGCCCGAATCCCCCGACCCCAACACCCAGATCCGCTATGCGCGCCCTGGTTGCGTCTGTCAGCCATGCAGTCGGGTCGAAGCTACCGCGCTGCTACCGAAATTGGCCTGGTTCTGTACTCACTCGAGGTAAGCAAAAAGGCCATTTCCGGGTGGGAAATGGCCTCTGATCAGGATGGATATTGAGTTTGCCACGTACTCTGCAACATGCTCGGCGTTGTTGAAATTGTGGAGCCACGGGGAATCGAACCCCGGACCTCCTGCTTGCAAAGCAGGCGCTCTACCAATTGAGCTATGGCCCCGCGTGCCCACCGAATAAGACGGTGAGAACGAGTGTGAAAAGTCGTGCGTGGGGATACCGGGATTTGAACCTGGGACCTCTTCATTATCAGTGAAGCGCTCTAACCAACTGAGCTATATCCCCCTGCTGAGCAGATTCGAGACTACCTGACTTCGGGCGAAACCCGAAATCGAGTGCCATTTCTCTCCCGACGCGGCGCCCGAGGGCTAGTTGTTGGTGAAACCGACCAGCAGCCCACCGGTGATCTTCACACTCAGGTTGTACAGCACCGCGTAGATGGCACCGAGCGCCGTGATCACGACGGTGTTCAGCACCGCCACAACCACGGCGAAGCCCATGACGTTGGCCACGGACAGAATACTCGCCAGATCGGCGGATTCGCCCGCGATATCGGCGTACAGGGTGTCGGCCCGTGAGAAGATCCCGGTTTGGTTCAGCACGGTGAAGGTGAGAAACGTCGCCACGATCGTGACGATGGCCAGACAGACGGCAACCAGAAAAGACAGTTTCACGCTCGACCAGAAGTCCACGTAAACCAGTTTCAACCGCACCTGCTTGGTCGACGCCTGCTTGGTCGATTTCTTGGCTAGTTTCTCTGCAACGCTACTCATGGGGAGATTCTACGTTCACTGCGTCACCGGACGGTATTGCCCCGATTTCTTCCACGACGAGAACGCCGGCGTCGTCGACGACCAGGTTGCGCTCGATGTTGCGGGCGATCGAGATGATGCGGTCCTGTTCGGCGAATTTCGCGAAGACCACACCCATGGTGTCGCGGCCCTTGGCGGGAACCTCGGCCACGTCGGAGCGGATCACCTTGCCGCTGGCGAGCACGACCAGAACCTCGTCCTGCTCGTTGACGATGAGGGATCCGACCAGGTCGCCCCGGTCCTCGTTGAGCTTGGCGACCTTGATACCGAGGCCACCACGGTTCTGCAGGCGGTATTGGTCGGCGGCTGTGCGCTTGGCGTAGCCGCCCTCGGTCACGACGAACACGAAACCGTCGCTGCTGATCACGGAGGCGTCCAGCAGCGTGTCCGCACCGCGGAAGTGCATGCCGATGACGCCGGAGGTGCTGCGGCCCATCGGGCGCAGGGCCTCATCGGTCGCGGTGAACCGAATCGACATGCCCTTGCGCGACACCAGCATCAGGTCGGAGTCATCCTCCACGAGCAACGCGGAGACGAGTTCGTCACCCTCGCGCAGCTTGATGGCGATGATGCCGCCGGTACGGTTGGTGTCGTATTCACTCAGCGCCGTCTTCTTGATCAGGCCGTCACGGGTGGCCAGGGTCAGATACTGGGCCACCTCGTAGTCGCGAATGTCGAGAATCTGCGCGATCTCCTCACCCGGCTGCATCGCCAGCAGGTTGGCGACATGCTGGCCCTTGGCGTCACGCCCGGATTCCTGTGCCTCGTAGGCCTTGGCCCGATAGACACGTCCGGTGTTGGTGAAGAACAGCAGCCAGTGGTGCGTGGTGGTCACGAAGAAGTGCTCGACCACGTCATCGGCGCGCAGTTGGGCGCCCCTGACACCCTTGCCGCCGCGGTGCTGATTACGGTAGTTGTCACTGCGGGTGCGCTTGATGTACCCGCCGCGGGTGACCGTGACGACCATCTCCTCCTCGGGGATGAGGTCTTCAATGCTCATGTCGCCGTCGTAGCCGAGCATGATCTCGGTACGCCGGTCGTCACCGAACTTGTTCGTGATCTCGGCGAGTTCCTCGCTGATGATCGTGCGCTGGCGTTCCGGGCTGGCGAGGATCGACTGGAACTCCGCGATCTGCAGTTCCAGTTCCGCGGCCTGGTCGATGATCTTCTGACGTTCCAGTGCCGCGAGGCGGCGCAGCTGCATCGTGAGCACCGCGTCGGCCTGCAGCTTGTCCACGTCGAGCAGGTCCATCAGGCCGGTGCGGGCGTCGTCGACGGTGGGGGAGCGACGGATGAGGGCGATCACCTCGTCCAGGGCGTCGAGTGCCTTGAGGTAGCCGCGCAGAATGTGCGCATCCGCCTCGGCCTTGTTCAACCGGAACTGGGTGCGCCGTACGATGACCTCGATCTGATGCGCGACCCAGGCGGAGATGAAGCCGTCCAAAGCCAGAGTGCGCGGCACGCCGTCGACGATGGCCAGCATGTTCGCGCCGAAGTTCTCCTGCAGCGAGGTGTGCTTGTAGAGGTTGTTGAGCACGACCTTGGGCACCGCGTCGCGCTTGAGCACGATGACGAGACGCTGGCCGGTACGACCGCTGGTCTCGTCACGGATATCGGCGATGCCGGCGATCTTGCCGTCTTTGACCAGGTCGGCGATCTTGATCGCCAGGTTGTCGGGGTTCACCTGGTACGGCAGTTCGGTGATCACGAGGCAGGTGCGACCCTGGAGTTCCTCGATGCTCACGACAGCGCGCATCGTGATGGAGCCGCGGCCGGTCCGGTAGGCCTCCTGAATGCCCTTCACTCCGAGAACCTGAGCCCCGGTGGGAAAGTCGGGGCCCTTGATGCGCAGGATCAGGGCGTCGAGCAGTTCTTCCCGGGTGGCCTCGGGGTTGTCGAGGTACCACTGCGCGCCGGAGGCGACTTCGCGCAGGTTGTGCGGGGGAATGTTGGTGGCCATGCCCACGGCGATACCGACCGAGCCGTTGACCAGCAGGTTGGGGAAACGGGCCGGCAGCACGGTCGGCTCCAGCGTGCGGCCGTCGTAGTTGTCCTGAAAGTCAACGGTGTCCTCGTCGATGTCCCGCACCATTTCGAGGGCGAGCGGAGCCATCTTCGTTTCGGTGTACCGCGGCGCCGCAGCGCCGTCGTTACCGGGGGAGCCGAAGTTTCCCTGGCCGAGCGCGAGCGGGTACCGCAGGCTCCACGGCTGTACGAGCCGCACCAGGGCGTCGTAGATCGACGAGTCGCCGTGCGGGTGGAACTGACCCATCACGTCGCCGACAACGCGGGCGCACTTGGAGAAGGCCTTGTCGGGGCGGTAACCGCCGTCGAACATGGCGTAGATCACGCGGCGGTGCACGGGCTTCATGCCGTCGCGCACGTCGGGCAGGGCTCGACCCACGATGACGCTCATGGCGTAGTCGAGGTAGGAGCGCTGCATTTCCAGCTGCAGGTCGACCTGGTCGATCTTGCCGTGCTGGGTCAGGTGCGCCGCGGCGGCTGCCGCATCGGCGGCGACGATCGCGTTCTCGGCGTTCGCGTTCGGGGTGTCGCCGGCGGGGGTGTCATTAGATGTCAAGGAAACGCACGTCCTTCGCGTTCTTCTGGATGAAGTTGCGTCGGGATTCGACGTCTTCGCCCATCAGGGTGGAGAAAATTTCATCGGCGGCGGCAGCATCGTCGAGGGTCACCTGCAGCAGGGTGCGGGATTCCGGGGCCATGGTGGTCTCCCACAGCTCCTTGTAGTCCATCTCGCCGAGGCCCTTGTAGCGCTGGATTCCGTTGTCCTTGGGGATGCGCTTGCCGGCGGCGGCGCCGTCGGCGAGAAGGGCATCGCGTTCCCGGTCGGAGTAGACGTATTCGTGCGCGGAGTTGGTCCACTTGAGGCGGTACAACGGCGGCTGGGCCAGGTACACGTAGCCGAGGTCGATCAGCGGGCGCATGTACCGGAACAGCAGCGTGAGAAGCAGCGTGGTGATGTGCTGACCGTCGACGTCGGCATCGGCCATCAGAACGATCTTGTGGTAGCGCACCTTGTCGGCGTTGAACTCTTCCCCCATACCGGCGCCGAAGGCCGTGATCATGGCCTGAACTTCGGCGTTGCCCAGGGCACGGTCGAGGCGGGCTTTCTCCACGTTGAGGATCTTGCCGCGCAGCGGCAGAATCGCCTGGAATTCGGGGTTGCGCCCCTGCACGGCCGAACCGCCGGCGGAGTCACCCTCCACGATGAAGATCTCCGAGAGCGAGGGGTCTTTGCTCTGGCAGTCTTTGAGCTTTCCGGGCATGCCGCCGCCCTCGAGCAGTCCCTTGCGGCGCGCGGTTTCGCGGGCCTTACGGGCCGCCGTCCGGGCCGTGGATGCCTGCAGCGCCTTGCGAATGATCTCGCGTGCCGCGGTGGGGTTCATACTGAACCAGTGCGAGAGCTGTTCGCCGGCGACCCGCTGCACGAAAGCCTTCGCTTCGGTGTTTCCGAGCTTGGTTTTGGTCTGACCCTCGAACTGCGGCTCGGCCAGTTTGATCGAGACGACGGCGGTGAGGCCTTCCCGCACGTCATCGCCGGTGAGGTTGTCGTCTTTTTCCTTGAGGATGCCTTTTTCCCGGGCGTACTTGTTCACCAGCGTGGTCAGAGCGGCACGGAACCCTTCTTCATGGGTGCCGCCCTCATGGGTGTTGATGGTGTTGGCGTAGGTGTGCACGCTTTCGTTGTACGCGGTGGTCCACTGCATGGCGACTTCGAGGGCGATCTTGCGGTCGTGGTCTTCCCACTCGAAGGAAATGATCTCGTCGTTGACGAGGTCGGCTTTCTTGGACCGGTTCAAGTACTCGACGTAGTCGACCAGACCCTGCTCGTACATGAACGTGTTGTGCACGAACGCCCCCTCATCGTCGAGGTGGTCGGCGCGCTCATCCGTGATCGAGAGCTGCAGGCCCTTGTTCAGGAACGCCATCTGCTGAAAACGGGCGCGCAGGGTTTCGTAGTCGAATTCCGTGGTCTCGAACGTCTCCGCGCTGGGCCAGAACGTGATGGTGGTGCCGGTGGCATCCGAGGGCTCGCCTTTTTCCAGCGGCGCGTTCGGAGTGCCGTGGGCGAAGCTCTGTCGCCAGACGAATCCCTGGCGGCGCACCTCGACCTCGAGACGGCTGGACAGTGCGTTCACCACGGAACTCCCCACTCCGTGCAATCCGCCGGAGACGGCGTAGCCGCCGCCGCCGAACTTGCCGCCGGCGTGCAGAACGGTCAACACGACCTCGACGGTCGAACGACCTTCGGCTTTGTGGATGTCCACCGGGATGCCGCGGCCGTTGTCTTCCACGCGCACGGCGCCGTCGGGAAGAATGCGGATTCCGATGGTGTCGCAGTAACCCGCGAGGGCCTCATCAACGGAATTGTCGACGATTTCGTACACCAAGTGGTGCAGACCGCGGGGACCGGTCGAACCGATGTACATTCCGGGTCGCTTGCGCACGGCTTCCAGGCCTTCGAGAACCTGAATGTCGTCTGCGCCGTAGCCGTGTGCCTGCTCGGCCTGAGGTTCAACTGCCATCTGAAATTGTGCTCCTGACCGTCGCGAAGGCGACCCTTTAGTCTATCAAAGGGTCAGGCCGGAACCGGCCACAATCGCGGTCTCCGGGCCCGGGCGGGCTCGGCGACCGGTTTTGACCCCTTAGCCGTAGGTATCGCGCGGGCCGCGCCCCGGAATTGATTTGGGACCCTTTTTCCAGGATGGCGCATTGGGGCCGTGAAAACGGATCGACGCGATGCCGGCGTCGGGATATCTCGAGATGATGTGCGTCATGATGTCCACGCGCATCATGCGCAGCTGGGTGGCCCAGGCCGTGGAGTCGCAGTGCACGGTGAGAACCCCCTCGTCGATACCCGCCGGGGTGGAGTGATTGGCGGTCTCGTCGCCGGCTATCTCCCGCCAGGATGCCAGCAGCTCGGACTGCGAGAGCGGAGAATTCCAGCCCAGTTGCATCGTCAGTGAGGCGATCGTTTCTCCCAGCCCGCGGGGGTCGCGGCCCGCACCGAAGGGAACCGACGAGCCTTGAGCATCGGGCACCCGTTTGCGACCACGAGAACGGCGCGCGTTGGGGTCTCCGAAGACGTCTTTGAAGCGCAGGTAGACCTGGGACGCTTCGCTGGACTCAGCCATCCACAACCGCCCCCGCTCGAATGTGGATGGGGTGTGCGACGAGTGCCTCAGGCACATCCTCCAGCACGGCCGACGTGATCAGCACCTGTTCAAACCCGGTCACGGCCGCCGCCAGGCGGGACCGCCGGGACTGGTCCAGCTCGGCGAACACGTCATCGAGAATGACCACAGGGTCACCGCTGGCGGAGTCTCGACGCAGCAGCTCGGCGGCGGCCAGCTTCAACGACAGCGCAAACGACCAGCTTTCACCGTGGCTCGCGTACCCTTTCGCGGGCAGGTCGTTGAGCATGAAGACCAGGTCGTCTCGGTGCGGGCCGGCGAGGGTGATGCCCCGCTCGATCTCCTTGCGCCGCAGGCCGGCCAGGGCGCCGCGAAACATATCCGCGGTGGTGCCCGTGTGTGCTCCGGCAACCTCCGAGGCGGGTTCACCGGCCTCCGCATCGGCGCCCAGAATGCTCAGGGAACCGATCAGACGAGGCCCGTGGTCGGCGCCGACAACGGCCCGATAGGCCGCCTGCAGGGGATCCTCGAGCTCACGAACCAGCTCGGCACGTTCCTCGATGATTTCAGAACCGAAAGCCACCAGGCGTTCGTCCCAGATGTCCAGGGTGCTGAGCTGACTGCCGCGCAGGCCTGTCGCACGCGCGGACTTCAGCAGGCTGTTGCGCTGTTTGAGGACCCGGTCGTAGTCGGCCAGTACGCCCGCCAGCCGGGGCGTGCGCAGAACCAGCAGTTGATCGAGAAAACGGCGACGGCCACCCGGATCGCCCCGAACCAGGGCGAGGTCTTCGGGGGCGAAGACGACGCAGGAAACGTACCGGGGCAGATCTCTGGTGCGAATCACCGATCGATTAACCTGCGCGCGATTTGCGCCAGAACTTCGCCGACCCGATCATGGCGGCGGACCGCAACCCCATCGCCACAAGCTACCTGAACCACGTGTTCGACGCCCTCGCGGGGCATCTACGGCGTCGGCGACGCCCAGGTGTGGGCGTTGGCTGGCGTGGATCTGACGGTGCAGCAGGGCGAATTCGTAGCCCTCATGGGACCGTCCGGCTCGGGCAAATCCACCCTGATGAACATCGTGGGCTGCCTCGACCGGCCAACGGAC
>JAWOHA010000091.1:0-16574 GCA_046496385.1 Cryobacterium sp.
AACAGCCGCCTGTATCGCCATCCCCGCGCACCCATGCCAGTATGGCTTATGACCCGGAACATAAGGTCACCATCCTGTTTGGTGGTCTGGCAAACAACGGAGAATTTGATGAAGCCGTGAATGAGATGTGGCTCTGGGACGGTGAAACCTGGCAGCAACAATTTTCTCCCGCCTTACCCCCTGCCAGGTGGGGCGCGGCCATGGTTTATGATCAGGCCCGCAAATCCATCCTGCTCTTTGGTGGCACCCCTGGAGCCGGCTTTCTGCAAGATACCTGGCTCTGGAATGGCGCTGCCTGGGTCGAGCAGCACCCTGAGCATCGCCCCGCCGGTCGCGCCGACTTTGGCATGGCTTATGACGCGGCCACCCAGCAGGTGATCTTATGGGGCGGGCAAACCGATCCGGATGTTGACCCTACCGAAACATGGGCCTGGGACGGGCAGGACTGGATACTCCTGCCGGCCCGCCAGGCGCCCCCAGAAGAGCTGGCATATTTTGCCCAATTGGTTTATTTACCGGATTTACAGGCCGTGATGCTCTACAACGACCTGCGCGAGAAAATCATCCTCCCCGATGATAGCTTCATAGTCACAGAAAGTTCTGAGGTCTGGGTCTTGACTTACCGGTATGTGACTTACTTGCCCACCCTTTACAGATAATTTTTTCTGTCATTGCCACAATAGGATTTTGCAGCCAAAATAAAGGCAATTCCACGAAGCGAAGGATGCCCTGGAAGCAAGCCTGCACCGCTTGAGCGACTCGCGCCTGAACGCCCACCCCCTCCGCAGAGCGTGGGACATCGGGAGCAGGATTTCGGCACCTAATCGTTACCGACAGTATTCTACGGCGCGCTGGTCGCCGTGGGCGGGAGCGCCACCCCCACATCCAGCGTCAGCACCCATCCGGTGGTAGCGCCGCCGCTATCGGTCAGGTACTCCACCAGCACGCACTCACGGTTGAATTCGTCGAAGCGCCGTTCGGCCGACAGAAAACGCACACTTGCACCAGAGGGAATCAATCCTACGGCAGTAAATTGATCGTAACAGCCATTCCGAGCATACACATTCCTCTGGGTGAAGGCAACGAACGGGGTCGGCGTAAGGGTTTGGGTCGCAGTAGGCAGCGAAGTTGGTGTCAGCGTGGATGTGTGGGTAGGGGAAGGGGTGAGTGTGGATGTGGCGGTTGCAGTCGCTGTCAGAGTGGGAGTCTGGGCCAGTATATAAGCCTGGTATTTGTTGTTACCCCATGCGCCCAAGCCAGCCAGGATGAGAATCCCTATCAGAACGAGACCAGCCCGGATGCCTGACACCTTCAGGCGAAAGCTGCGCAGTTTTCGCTTCAGCTCTTTCACGCCCGGATCGGTGGGGAAACGCTTTACCACTTCGGCACTCAGGCGGGAAGCCTCACGAGGCCAGGCCGGATTCCTCTCGTAAGCCTGGTTAGCGGCCTGCAAATCGGCATCGAATTTCTGATAAGCGCGCTGCTGTCGCTCGAGCTCACTCTGCAGGCGATCCAGGCTTTCGTCTACACCCTCCAGGTTCCGGATTTGTGCCAGACTCTGGCGTGCCTGCTTATTGAGGTACAGCCCTTCCTCGAGTGTGGTAGCGTGTTCGGCCTGGTTCTTCAGCGCGCGCGTCTGCTCTTTTAATGGTTCTACCACGCGCGGCGTGATGGCTTTAAAGCGCTCGATCAGGCGCTCGAAAGCCGGGTTTTCTCCGTATTCGACCACCAGTGCGTCCAGGTTGGCCTTCGCCCGCGAGGCGGTTTGCGGCTCAAGCTCGGCCTGGTTTAAACTGTCGTAGATCGCACGCAAGCTGTCTTTGACTTTTCGGAGACTCTGGGCTCGCTCTGAGTATTTAGGCATGCCAGTAGCACCAACCGCAGCTTGTATCCTTTCAATGGCATCGTCAATATTCCCTTGCCGGAATAGATTAAGCCCTTCTTCAAAGGCATTTTCGGCGTCGATGTTTTCCTGGAGCTTTTGGGTGAAGTCTTGGCCTTCCTGCCAGCGTTGAATGCCCAGCTCATGCAAGGCGTTCTTGGCGCTCTCTAACAGTGCCAGTGCATCCGCGAAGCGTCCCACCCGAGCAGCGGATTGTGCTTTACCATAGGCGGAAGCCGCGTTGGCCGGTAAGGCTACAACCGGGATGTAACCGGTGCGCAGGTAATTTTCAGCCTCGGTACGGTGCTGGCGAGCCCGTTCCCAGTTCGGCTCTACTTGTAGAATGCGATCGAAGATCTGCACAGCTTCAGCATATCGACCACTATAGAAAAGCTTCTCTGCCATTTCCATCTGCGATTCGGCCGCCGGGTTGTGTTCTTGGGCAGGCTCCATACGGACAGTCGCTGGCTCTGATACTGCTTCTGGTTGGGAGGTGGATTCCTGACCTTGACCATTTGTCTTTTCAGCCGGTGCTGCGTCTCCATTTTCTTGCTTTTGGATACGCCCCATTAATTCTCTACGCGCCGTCTGGAGGGTGCTGCGCTGGTCGAGCGCCAGAGTCTGGTAATCGGGTGAATTGACCAGCTCTTCGATATCAAGCAGGAGATGTCGCAGATCAACCAGGCTGGCGGAGGAACGGTCTTGCAGCTCTTGATATTGTTTTTCGATTTCGTTAAATAAATTCATAGTATCCTGAACGTTTGTATTCCTGAATGCTTTCCTAATTCTTGGCTGTTCCAGGTAGCTGTTGGTAGATGCCCAGCAGATCCTGCCGGAGATCGCGCACCTGAGTATACCCCTGGTTTAGTGTCTGTTCCAGAATAGTTCGAAGCTGGTTAGGTAAGCGTTCGTCATCGTATGTCCATTTGACCGGGTAATGCGTGGAAGCTTTCTCAATGTCCTCTGGCCGGTTGGGTCCCAGCGGTAAGCTGCCCTGGGCAGGCCGCCCGGTGAAAATATAGTGCATCGCACGAGCGCCAAACTGGACCAGGTCGGACTGTTTTTCTGCTTCTGACAACCCTTGCAGCTGGCGCTTAGCGATGTTCCAATCGATCACCGTCACGCCGTGCGCGCCAACATCCCAATAATAATGCAAGATTTTATGGTCGCGGTAGACAATATTGCGGTCGTGAGCAAACTGTAAGATATCGCATATCTGCAAGGACAGCACCAGGCTATCGCGCAGCGTCAAGAACCAGCCGTGGGTGTAGCTTGCGTCGCAAAAGCGGAGCAGATTGTGTTCCTGGTTACGTCTCACCAATGCCAGGTATGGCAGCCACCCAGTAGATACCTGCCGATCCATAGAAGCCAGGAAATTTTGCACCTGTTCGACGCCATAATGGATGATCTGCCCGCGCAATTCCTCTGCCGAGGCATGGCTTTCGTCGCTTGGGAGAGCCTGCCCATCTTCGATCTTGATAAATCCACACTCCCACGCCATTGATGTTGAAGATGCCCTCGGTCACGATGGCGCCGACCATCAGCGAGCCGATGTCGACTCCCAGAAAGGTGACCACGGGAACGAGGGAGTTGCGCAGAACGTGCACCGTCACGACGCGGGGTCGGGAGAGCCCCTTGGCGGTCGCGGTACGCACGAAGTCCGCATTGAGGTTGTCGGACACGCTGGCGCGGGTGAGCCGCACGATGTACGCGAACGAGACGGATGCCAGCACCAGCGCGGGCAGAATCAGCTCGTCCAGCGGCGCCGCGCCGCTGACGGTCGTTCGGGCCCAGCCCAGCTGCACGCCGAACACGAACTGCAGCACGAAGCCGATCACGAACGTCGGCACGCTGATCAGGAGCAGGCTCACCACCAGGGCGCTGGCGTCGAACAGCTTGCCCTTGCGCAGGCCGGCGACGAGGCCGACCAGAATGCCCGCGGTCGCTTCGAAGAAGAGCGCCAGCATGGCCAGGCGGAACGTGATCGGGAAGGCAGCCGCCATCACCTCGGAGACGGGGCGTCCGGAATACGTGGTGCCCAGGTCACCCTGGAAGAATCCGCCGATGTAGATCAGGTATTGCTGGATCAGGGGCTTGTCGAGGTTGTACTCGGCCCGGATCTGCTCGATCACGCCGGGAGCCGGCGGGCGGTCTCCGTAGAGCGCGGCGATGGGGTCTCCGGGCAGGGAGAACACCATGAAATAGATCAGAAATGTGGCGCCGAAGAAGACGGGGATCATCTGGAGCAGGCGTTTGCCGGTGTACCAGAGCATCAGGTTTCCGCGGTGTAAGGAATAAACATGAGTTCACAATCACTGAGGTTCACGGTCGGTACAGCCATAATCAACGCGATGCCCGGGGCTTGTCACCCCGGGCATCGCAGAACAAGAGACTTCGTCTATTGAATACTAACCCTTGCTGATTTCGTGGTACAGCGGAACGGAGTCCCAGCCGAACTCCACGTTCGAGACATTCTCACTCCAGACGCCGGTGGCGTTGGAGTACCAGAGCGGAATCGAGGGCAGGTCCTGCAGCAGAACCTCCTGCGCTTCGATGTACTTCGCGGTGGCGTCGTCGACGTTCTCGGCCGAGGCGCCTGCCTTGAGCAGGTTGTCGAATTCTTCGCTGCTGTAGCCCTCGAAGTTCGAGCCGGCACCGGTCTGGTACAGCGGCGCGAGGAAGTTGTACATCGACGGGTAGTCGGCCTGCCAGCCGGCGCGGGTGGCTCCGGTCAGCGTTGCCGCCTTGCGGTCATCCAGCGCCGCGGCGAAGGTCGGGTACGGCTTGCCGATCGTGTCGATGCCCAGGGTGTTGCTGATGCCGTTCATCACGGCGTCGACCCAGGCCTGGTGACCACCGTCGGAGTTGTAGGCGAGGTCGAACGTGCCGGTGTACGGCGCGATCGCGTCGGCCTCGGCCCACTTGGCCACGGCCTCGTCGGGGTTGTACTGGAGAACCTCGGAGCCCGGCAGCGAATCCGAGTAGCCGTCGATCACGGGAGAGGTGAAGTCGGTGGCGGGGGTGCGCGTTCCGTCGAAGATCACGTCGGTGATCTGGGCCCGGTCAAACGACATCGAAATGGCGGCGCGGCGCAGTTCGCCTTCCTCGCCGCTCCAGTGCTCGAGGTAGTAGGGCAGGTTGAAGGCCTGGAAGATCGCGGCCGGCTGGTTCACGAAGCTGTTCGGGAAATCAGACTGGTAGGTCGCGAAGGCGGCGTCGGGCACGGCGTCGAGCACGTCGAGGTCGCCGCCCTGCACGGCGGCGTAGGCGCCGTCCTGCGAGGCGTAGAAGACGAAGTCGAGTCCGCCGTTGACGGGGGTGCGCAGGCCGTCGTAGTCGGGGTTGGTGATGAGCGACATCTGGATGTCGTGCTCCCAGGCGCCCTCTTCGGCCAGCATGTACGGGCCGTTGCCGACCGGGTTCTCGCCGAAGGCATCCATGTCTTCGAACGCGACCTCGGGCAGCGGCGAGTACGCGCTGTAGCCCAGGCGCAGCGGCCAGTCGGCTTCGGGCGAGGCCAGCTCGACGGTGAAGGTGGTGTCGTCGACCACGGTGAGGCCGGTCAGTTCGGAGTCTGCCTCGTAGTCGAATCCGACGATGTTGTCGAAGAAGTACGAGGAGCCCTGGGCGTTGCTGAACAGCGCACCGTAGTTCCAGGCATCCACGAAGGAGTTCGCCGTGACGGGCTCACCGTTGGTGAAGGTCCAGCCGTCTTTCAGGGTGACGGTCCAGGTCTGGGCGTCGTCGGATTCGATCGACTCGGCGACCTCTTCCTCGGCGACGCCGGCGGCGTCGTACGACATCAGGCCGGCGAAGATGGAGGTGACGATCTTGCCGCCGCCGGTCTCGGTGGTGTTGGTGGGGATCAACGGGTTCTGGGGCTCAGAGCCATTGGTCGTGATGATGGTGCTGTCGCTGCCGGCATCCGTCGTACCGGTCGAGCATCCGGTGAGCGCCAGAGCGCTCACTGCGGCCAGAGCGATGGCAGTAGTGCCCAATCTCCTGATTTTCAATTTTCCTCCAGTGCAGGGGTACTCGACCCGGATTGTGGCCGGTCGATATACCGAGTACATCGACCCTAGAAGGGGCTGCCGCGCGCGGCATAATGCACCGCGCAAATGTTACCCATGTGAAACATTTGAGCCCCGTATTCTGCAGGGATAGAGCTCATCGTGCACAATTCTTGCGTTGTGACCGGCTCCAGTGGATGCCCTGCGATCATTCAGGGGGCTTCCAGTAGCGGCCCGGGCAGCCCCCGGAACACCGACCCGCGGGCTCGACACGACCGCCCCGACACGACCGCCCCGGCGGCAAACTGGCAGAATACCGGCATGGCCGCCGCACCCGTTCCGTTTTCCGCCGCGAACCCGCATGCCGGCGCCCGAGGCGCCGTGAACGAAACGGACCGTCACCGGCTGATCTGGGAAGTGTGCATCGTGCTCGGGCTCTCGCTCGGGGCATCCGCGGTCTATTCGATCGTGTCGATCATCGCGCGACTCACCGACACCATTCCCCTCTCGGAGCAGACCGCGACACTGAATCAGAGCCAGTCCCCGCGGGAATGGCTCGACTTCACGTACCAGTTTCTGGGTATCGGGTTCGGACTCGCTGTGGTGGTGCTGGTCTTGTTCCTGCTCTGGCGGCCCGGGCAGAGCCCGTTTCGGCGTATCGGGTTCGACTTCACCCAGCCCGGCCGGGACCTTGCCAGCGGCGTCGGCCTGCTGCTGCTGATCGGCATTCCGGGTCTGGGCCTGTACCTGGCCGGGCGCGCTTTCGGCTTCACGGTGGACATCGTGCCCGCCCCGATCGACACCTTCTGGTGGACGATACCGATTCTGGTGCTCTCCGCGCTGCGCGCCGCACTGCTCGAAGAGATCATCGTGGTGGGCTACCTGTTCACCCGGCTGCGCCAGCTGGGCTGGTCACGCTGGAGCATTATCGTGTCCTCCGCGCTGCTGCGCGGAAGCTACCACCTGTATCAGGGCATCGGCCCGTTCTTCGGCAATGTGGCCATGGGAATCGTGTTCGGCTGGTGCTACGACCGCTGGGGCCGCACCATGCCGCTCGTCGTGACGCACTGGCTGCTGGACATTCTCTCGTTCGTGGGCTACCCGCTGGCGCTGGCCTGGTTTCCTGCCCTGCTCGGCTAGGTTCATCGGCCTGCACGGGTCGGGGTTGCCCGACCCGTCGGAGTGATCAACACTGTCTCCATGACAATCCCTCGCACCGATCACGCCGCCGCGGCGGCTCCGTCGCCATGAACTGCGTCATGCCGTTGCAGACCGTCCTGGGCCGGTACGACGCGGTGATCTTCGATTTGGACGGGGTGGTCACGAACACCGCCGCCGTGCACGCCCAAGCCTGGAAGGCACTCTTCGACGAAGTGTTGCCGACCCTGCCCGGCGGCCGCCGAGAACCCTTCGACCCGGCCCGGGATTACCTGCGATACGTCGACGGCCGTCCCCGGACTGACGGCATCCGCACCTTTCTCGCCGCGCGTGGCATCGAGTTGCCGGAGACGATGCCGGAACCCGACGCGGAAACACGCACTCAGCCCACCGTCGCCGGTCTGGCCGAGCGCAAGGAGGAGCTGTTCCTCGAACTCCTCGCCGCCCGCGGGGTGATGGCTTTTCCCGACGCCGTGGCGCTTCTGGTGCGGCTGCGGCAGCGCGGAATCCCGATCGGCCTCGTCACCTCAAGCCGGAACAGCGATCACGTTCTCGCGGCGGCGGGGGCCACCGAGCTCTTCGACGTGCGCGTCGACGGGCGAGACGCCCGGCGCCTGGGCCTGGCAGGCAAGCCCGACCCGGCGCTGTTCTGGGAGGCGGCCCGGCAGCTCGGGGCGGCACCGCACCGCACCGTGGTCATCGAAGACGCCACGGTGGGCGTTCAGGCGGCCCGAGACGGATGCTTCGGGCTCGTGATCGGCGTAAACCGCACCGATCAGGCGGCCGCACTGCGGGCGGCCGGCGCCGACCTGATCCTCGCCGACCTGTCCGGGGCCGACCTGCCGCCCACAAGCGTGCCGCCCCGGCGGGCCGGCTTCGACCGACCGGTCGGCGTCTCGGCCGACAGCACGCCCTGGCTGCTGCGCTTCGACCACTTCGACCCGGAATCCGAGGGGGTGCGAGAGGTGCTCTGCGCCCTGGGGAACGGCTATTGGGGCGTCCGGGGAGCAGCCCCCGAATGCGATGCCGACGACGTTCACTACCCCGGCACCTACCTCGCCGGGGTCTACAACCGGGTGCGCACCGAACTGGGACACTATTCCCGCGACGATGAGCACATGGTGAACGCACCGAACTGGCTGTCGCTGCGCTTTCGCGTCGCCGGCGGCACCTGGCTCCAGCCCGACAGCGCCCAGCTGATCGGCTACCGGCAGGAGCTGGATCTGTACCGCGCCACCCTGACCCGCACCCTGCGGTTCCGCGACGCCGACGGGCGCACCCTGCGCGTGATCACCCGGCGTTTCGTCTCGCAGGCTGAACCGCACATCGCGATGCTCGACACGACGTTCGAGGCGGAGGACTGGTCGGGGGTCCTCACCGTCTCCTCCGGACTGGACGGCCGGGTGCAGAACCGCAACGTGATCGCCGACAACCTGCTCAACGGCACCCACCTGTTCTCGCACCGGTCGGTGGGGTTGGACGAGGAGACGATCCTGCTCGAGACCGAGACGACCCAATCGGGTGTGCATATCTCGATGGCCGCCCGCACTCGCATTTTTCGGGGTGATCAGGCGCTGCACCCGCCGCGCATTCTGCGGTCGTTGCCGGCCGGCCGGGTCGCCCAGGAATTCGAGTTGTCCCTCACTCCCGGCGCTCCGGTGCGCGTGGAGAAAATGGTCGCGGTGAGCACCTCGCGGGACCGGGCCATCGCCTCACCCACAACGGCGGTGACGACCTGGCTGGCCCGATTGGCGGACCCTGCCGAGTTGCTGGCGGCCCACCACCAGGCCTGGCGCACGCTCTGGGACGAATTCGGGGTGCGCCTGCACCCCGGGAACCAGCAGGAACTCGCGCTCAACCTGAACATCTTCCACGTGCTGCAGACTGTCGCCGCGGTCGACACCGACCTCGATGCCGGAGTGCCGGCACGCGGCCTGCACGGCGAGGGCTACCGCGGGCATGTCTTCTGGGACGAGATGTTTCTGTACCCGATCCTCACCCTGCGCCGCCCCGACCTGACCCGGGCCATGCTCGGGTATCGGTATCGGCGGCTCCGAGAGGCCCGAGCGGCCGCCCATGCCGCCGGTTTCGACGGGGCGATGTTTCCCTGGCAGAGCGGCATCGACGGGCAGGAGGCCACCCCCACCGAGCTGCTCAACACCCGCACCGACACCTGGATACCCGACAACTCGCACCGTCAACGGCATGTCGGCCTGGCGATCGCCTACAGCGTCTGGCAGTACTACCAATCGACCGGGGACAGCGACTTTCTCATTCGGGAGGGCGCCGAAATGGTGATCGAAGTGGCCCGGTTCTTCGCCAGTCTCGCCCGCCACGATGCGGCGGCGGACCGCTACGACATCATCGGGGTGATGGGGCCGGACGAGTTTCACGACGGTCCCCCGGGGCACCCGGGAGCCGGCCTGCGCAACAACAGCTACACCAACATCTGTGCCGCCTGGGTGCTCACTCGCGCGGCCGAAACGGTCACCCGGCTCGAGAAACGCTACTGCCGGCCGTTGTGGGACCGGGTACGGCTGCGCCCGGGCGAAGTCGAGCACTGGGATCGGATCCGTCGACGCCTCCGAGTCTGCTTTCACACCGACGGGGTTCTGAGCCAGTTCGAGGGCTACGAGGACCTGCCCGAGTTCGACTGGGACGGTTACCGGGAACGTTACCGGGACCTCGGCCGCCTCGACCTGATTCTCAACGCCGAGGGCGACACGACCAACAACTACCGTCTGAGCAAGCAGGCCGACGTGCTCATGCTGCTGTACCTGTTCTCGGCCGAGGAGCTGCGTGCCCTGTTGCACGATATGGGATACGCCTTTCCGCCGGCAGCAGTCGTGCGAACCGTCGAGTTCTACGGTGCCCGGTCCACCCACGGGTCCACGCTCAGCAGCGTGGTGCACTCCTGGGTGGAGGCCCGGCGAGACCGGGCGCGCTCCTGGACTTTTCTGACCGAGGCCCTGGACTGCGATCTGGGCGGCGCCACGGTTCGCAGCACCCGCGAAGGCATCCACCTCGGCGCCATGGCGGGCTCCATCGACATGCTGGTGCGCTGCTACACCGGGCTCGAGATTCGCGACGACCGGCTCTGGCTGCATCCGGCGCTCCCCGCCGAGCTGGCCGAAGTCTCTGTGATGATCCACTACCGGGAACAACCGATCCGACTGGTTCTCACGCACCACACCCTCCGCCTGGAACTCCTCCCGGGCGGCGCCACACCCACCCTGGTGCGCGTCGAGGGCCAGGACGTCACGCTCGTCCCCGGACAGTCCTGGCAGATGAGGCTGGGGCCGGCCGCGAACTCGCCGGCCCCCGAGTCGCCCGCCCCAGACTCGCAGGCCCCCGAGTCGCAGGCCCGTTACTCGAAGGCTTCCGGCGGCGGGCAGGAACAGGCCAGGTTGCGGTCGCCGTAGGCGTTGTCGATGCGGCGCACCGGCGGCCAGTACTTGCCGCGCACCAGGCTCGGCAGCGGGTACACGGCCGTGGCCCGGTCATACGGGTGCTCCCACACCCCGCAGATCACGGCCTGCGCCGTATGCGGCGCGTTGTGCAGCGGGTTGTCGTCGGCGGGCCAGGTTGCGCCGCCGACCAGGTCGGCTTCGGCCTTGATGGCCAGCATGGCCTCCACGAAACGATCGATCTCACCGAGGTCTTCGCTCTCGGTCGGCTCCACCATCAGGGTGCCGCCCACCGGAAAACTCATGGTCGGCGAGTGGAACCCGTAGTCGATGAGGCGCTTGGCGACATCGTCGACGGTCACGCCGGTGGCCGCGGTGAGCGGACGCAGGTCGAGGATGCACTCGTGCGCGACCAGCCCGTTCTCACCCGAGTACAGCAGCGGGAAGGCGCCCTCGAGACCCTTCGCCACGTAGTTCGCCGCGAGAACCGCCGCCGCCGACGCGTCGCGCAGCCCCTCGGCGCCCATCATGCGCACGTACGCCCAGGAGATCGGCAGGATGCTCGGGCTGCCGTAGGGCGCCGCCGACACCGGTCCGCCGCCGTGCACCACGGTCGCCACGGGAGCTCCGGGGGCGCTCAGCAGGTAGTGCTGGTCGCTCTGGGCGAGCGGATGCCCCGGCAGGAACGGTGCCAGGTGGGCCTTGGCGGCGACCGGCCCGACGCCGGGACCGCCGCCGCCGTGCGGGATGCAGAACGTCTTGTGCAGGTTCAGGTGCGACACGTCGCCGCCGAAGTCGCCGTACCGGGCGAAGCCGAGCAGTGCGTTGAGGTTGGCGCCGTCGACATAGACCTGCCCGCCGGCCTCATGCACGGAGCGGCAGATGGCGGCCACCTCGTGCTCGAAGACACCGTGCGTGGACGGGTAGGTGATCATCAGCGCGGCGAGGTCGGCGGCGTGCTCGGTGATCTTCGCCGTGAGGTCGGCGAGGTCGACGTTGCCGAGCTCGTCACAGGCCACCACGACCACGCGCATTCCGGCCAGCACGGCCGAGGCCGCGTTGGTGCCGTGGGCGCTGGAGGGAATCAGGCAGATCGTGCGCCCGACGTGGCCGTTGGCGAGGTGGTAGCCGCGAATGGCGAGCAGGCCGGCCAGTTCGCCCTGGCTGCCGGCGTTGGGCTGCAGCGACACGGAGTCGTAGCCGGTGACGTCGGTCAGCCAGGTTTCCAGCTGCGCGATCAGGGTGAGGTAGCCCTCAATGTCGGCGCGCGGCGCGAAGGGGTGCAGACCGGCGAATTCGGGCCAGCTCACGGCCGCCATCTCGCTGGCGGCGTTGAGTTTCATGGTGCAGGAGCCCAGCGGGATCATGCCGCGGTCCAGCGCATAGTCGGAGTCGGCGAGGCGTTTGAGGTAGCGCATCATGCTGGTCTCGGAGCGGTGCGTGTTGAACACCGGGTGTGTGAGAAAGCTGCTGGTGCGCGTGAGCACGGCAGGCACCCCGGAGGCCCGGTCGGTGAGGTCGACGTGGCCGAAGGCATCCCGGGCGCCGAATGCCCCCAGCAGCACGGTGAGGTCACCGGCCGTGGTGGTCTCGTCGACCGAGAGGCCGAGGGTGTCGGCGTCGACGAGGTGCACGTTGATGCCCGCGTCGGCGGCGCGCGCCGCGATCTCACCCGCCCGCCCGAGGACACGCACCCGCACGGTGTCGAAGAAGGTCTCCTCCAGCACGGTCACTCCGGCGGCGCGCAGCGCGGCCACGAGCGCGCCGGCTCGGGCGTGCACCTGCCCGGCGATCTGTCGCAGCCCCTCGGGGCCGTGGTAGACCGCGTACATGCCCGCCATCACGGCCAGCAGCACCTGCGCGGTGCAGATGTTGGAGGTGGCCTTGTCCCGGCGAATGTGCTGCTCCCGCACCTGCAGCGCCAGGCGGTAGGCGGGGTGACCGTCGGCGTCCACGCTCACCCCCACGAGGCGGCCGGGCAGCTGGCGTTCCAGGCCCTGGCGCACGGCCATGTACCCGGCGTGCGGTCCGCCGAAACCCATCGGCACGCCGAAACGCTGGCTGGTGCCCACGGCCACGTCGGCGCCGAGCTCCCCCGGTGAGGTGAGCAGGGTGAGGGCGAGCAGGTCGGCGGCGACCACGGCGAGCGCTTTCTGCTCGTGCGCGAGGGCGATGACGGATTCCGGGTTCCAGACCCGTCCGCTCGCCGACGGGTACTGCACGAAGATGCCGAAGTAGTCGCCGAGGTCTGCGGCGGTGGTCTGCTCGGTCAGGGAGACAACGTCGAGCTCGATGTTGAGGGCGCTCGCGCGACTCTGCAGCAGCGCGTGGGTCTGAGCGAACGCGTCGGCGTCGACGATGAACCGGCGCGAGGCGACCTTCGACGCCCGGCGAGCCAGCAGCATGCCTTCGACCACGGCCGTGGACTCGTCGAGCATCGACGCGTTGGCGGTGGACAGCCCCGTGAGATCGGCGATCATGGTCTGAAAGTTGATCAGCGCTTCGAGGCGGCCCTGCGAGATCTCGGGCTGGTAGGGCGTGTAGGCGGTGTACCAGCTCGGGTTCTCGAACACGTTGCGTTGCAGCACCGCGGGTGTGATCGTGTCGTAGTAGCCCTGCCCGATCATGGATCGTTTCACGGTGTTGCCGGCGGCGAGCGCACGCAGCTCGGCGAGGGCCTCCCGTTCGCTGGCGGCCGGGAGCAGGGTGCTGTCCCCGGGGGTGCGGAACCGGTCGACGTGGATGTCGGCGGGCATCGCGGCTCGCACGAGCGCGTCGACGGAGTCGTAGCCGAGCCGGGCCAGCATGTGCGCCTGGGCGGCGGCATCCGTGCCGATGTGACGCTGCGTGAACGGCAACGCCGGGGTGAGGGCGGTGGAGCTGAGGCCGGGGTGCTCTGTGGCGATCGTCATGGGGTGCTCGCTACTCGCCCACGAGGGCGGTGTATTCGGCGTGGCTGAGAAGCGTGGGCAGGTCGGTGTACTCCACCTTGATGAGCCAGCCCGCCCCGAACGGATCGCTGTTGAGCAGTTCGGGGCTGCCCACCACGGCCTCGTTGGTGGCGGTGACCGTGCCGTTGACGGGCGCGAAGAGCTCTCCGACGGACTTGGTGGATTCGATCTCGCCGACGACGGTGCCGCCGGTGACTTTGCTGCCCACCTCGGGGAGCTCGACGAAGACAACGTCGCCGAGCTTGTCTGCGGCATAGGCGGTGATGCCGACGGTGGCGATGGGGCCCTCCACGAGAACCCACTCGTGCTCAACGGTGTACTGGAGTTCAGATGCGTCTGTCATGGGATGTCCTCTCGAAGGGTGAAGTGCTTCTGTCACGTGCTGTGCTGTGCTGTGCTGTGCTGCTGTGCTGCTGTGCTGCTGTGCTGCGGGGTTGCGGGGTTGCGGGGTGCTGCCGGCGGGCGGTTATTTCGGGCGCTTGTAGAACGGCAACGAGGTGACGGTGGCCGGAATGCGGGTTCCGCGCACGTCGACGTAGACTTCGGTTCCGAGCCGGGCCAGCGCCGCGGGAACGTACGCCATGGCGATCGGATAGCCCAGAGTCGGTGACAGGGCGCCGCTGGTGATGATGCCCTCCGGCTCGGCCGCGCCCAGGCTGCGAAAGATGCGGTAGTCGGCGCGTCCGGCGCGTTTGCCGGTGCTGATCAGGCCCACCAGAATGGGGGCTTCGGCGCTGGGGCCCTCTTCGCTCGCCGCACGGCCGATGAAGTCGGTCGCCTTGGCGAGGTTGACGACCCGCCCCAGACCCGCCTGTGCGGGAAACGTGCTGCGGCTCAGTTCGTGACCATACAGGGGCATGCCCGCTTCGAGGCGCAGGGTGTCGCGGCTGGCCAGCCCGGCGGGTACCAGGTCGTGCTCGGCGCCGGCGGCACGCAGCGCATCCCAGAGCGCGGTGGCCCCCGCGGTGGGCAGGTACAGTTCGAAGCCGTCTTCGCCGGTATACCCGGTGCGGGCGATGAAGACCGGCACGCCCCCGAAATCGCCCACCGTGGCCCGGTAGTAGCGCAGGCCCACCAGATCGTCGGCAGTGAACTCCGCGGTGGCGCTGAGGATAGCGCGCGCCCGGGGGCCCTGCACCGCGATGAGCGCGGTCTCGTCGCTCTCGTCGGTGACGGTCACGTCGAACCGGGCGGCGCGGGCGGTGAGCGCCTCCACGGCGGATGCCCGGTTTCCGGCGTTGGCCACCACGAGAAACTCGCTCTGCTCGGTGCGGTACACCACGACATCGTCGATGATGCCGCCGCCCTCGGTGAGCAGCAGGCTGTACTTGGCCTGCAGCATGGTGATCGCAGAGAGTTCACCGGCGAGGGCGTAATCGAGGAAGGCACCGGCATCCGGCCCGGTCACCCGAATTTCGGCCATGTGGGACAGATCGAAAAGTCCGGCCGCAGTGCGCACGGCATGGTGTTCGGCCAGATCGCTGGAATACCGCACCGGCATCTGCCAGCCGGCGAAATCAGTGAAGCTGGCGCCGGCGTCCACGTGGGCCTGGTGCAGGGGTGAGAATCGCTGTTGCGCGGGGGCGTTCGCCGAGATCATGAGTTCTCCGGGTGGTGCCGGCCGGAGCCGAGCTGGTTCACCGAGGCTCGATTGAACCCCGTGGGAACTCCCCCTCTGTCGCTGGTGCCTGAGAGCTTCGCCGGTCGCTTCGACAACCGGCTTTCCCCGTCGGCGAGGTCAGCGCCGGGCGCCGAGCCTACTTTTCAGAGTGGCCAGTTCGATGCGGTACGAGTACCTGAGAGATTGTCGGGGAGGATTGCTCCTTCGGTGTTCGCGCGAGTGTGCGCGAACTCTCCCGCGTCGACTTATTCGGCCGGTATGCAGTTGTGTTGCGGCTTAGCTTAGTCGCGTGCGGGCCCGGGTTGCACCCCGTACGGGGTGCCGCGCCGGCAATGCGGGCGAAGAACCGCCAGGGGTAGCCGGAATGCGCTGCGGCGCTAGTGTGATGGGCACCGGAAGGATCCCCATGACACTCCCCTCACCGGCCGGCTCCGGCCCCGCCGACGTGAACCGCGACCTCACCGCCGACCCGAACGTCAGTCCGAACGTCGATGCGGCGGTCGATGCGGCGGTCGATGCGGCGGTCGACGCGGCGGTCGACGCGGCGGTCGACGCGGCCATCGAGGTGGTCGATCTGCAGAAGTTCTTCGGCCGTAATCGCGCGCTGGACGGGGTCAGTTTTCAGGTGCCCCGCGGCAGCGTTTTCGGGGTGATCGGGCCCAACGGCGCCGGCAAGAGCACCATCATGCGGGCGCTGTTAGACATCATCCGTCCCACCCGTGGTCGCGCCACCGTGCTCGGCACCGATTCCCGGCAGGCCGGGCCCGAACTGCGTCGGCGCATCGGTTTTCTCCCCGGAGAGCTCATTCTGGAGGGCCGGGTCACCGGCCGACGGTTGCTGCGGCACTACGCTGACATCTCCGGCCCGGTCTCGGCGGGGTACATCGATGTGCTCGCCGAACGACTCGACGTCGATCTGGACCGCGCCGTTCGCACGCTCTCCAAGGGCAACCGGCAGAAACTCGGCATCATGCAGGCGTTCATGCACCGTCCGGAACTGCTCATTCTGGACGAGCCCACGAGCGGGCTCGATCCCCTCATGCGGCAGGAGTTTCTGGCCATGGTGCAGGAAGCCCGCACGGCGGGCCAGACCGTTTTCCTCTCCTCCCACGTGATCAGCGAAATCCAGCAGGCGGCGGATTCGGTCGCCATTCTTCGCGACGGGCGCGTCACCACCATCAATACGGTCGAGGAGCTGCGGGCCAGCGCCATCCGGCACCTGCGCATGAAGGTCACCGGCATCGGCCCCGCCGAGCTCTCCGCCGGACTCGAGCGGCTGCCCGGTGTGAGCACGCTCTCGTGCACGGTGACGGCAGCCGGCAACACCGAGGCGTTGGCGACCATCGCCGGTGAGATCGCCCCCCTCATTCGCTTCGTGTCGACCCTGACGCTGATCGACCTCGTATTGGAAGAACCCGACCTCGAAGAATCGGTCCTGCGCTTGTACGCGGTGCGGGAATCATCCGGGCCTGCAGCGACGGCGTCCCCCGGCCACCGGCGGGCCCGCCGCCCCGGCGGGGTTTCGTCGTGAACGTCTCCGCCCCC
>JAWOHA010000225.1:0-3146 GCA_046496385.1 Cryobacterium sp.
AAACACCCATATTTCGCCTAAAGATAGTGTTGGCGACCACATTACGGATCGGCTTGCCAACAGGGACGATGGGGGGCGTGGGGGCAGCTGCAGGCGGCTCGGTCTATGCAGAGGTCAAGGGATTTCAATCCCTTCACCTCCCGGCATAAAACCCTAACCCTTTGAAAAGGTTGGTGGGCCCGCCAGGCATCCCCGGCGCCTCGATGAGATACCGTTCTCTCGCCTAGGGCTCAAGCGCGAACCTGGAACCAAGGGACTGGCAATGAAAAAGCCACCCTGAGAATCCCCGAGGTGGCTTTCTTAGATGCGCCGTTCGCCGGCTTCTAGCTGGCCTTGATGCGCCTGCGCAAGCCGATGCCGACCAGGGCCAGGCTGAGGAGGGCGAGGGTGCCGGGTTCGAGGGCAGAAACCGCCGCCGGTTTACTCGTCGATCGGTGCCAACAGCGCGATCTGGCGCTACTCCGGTGTGGAAGCTACGGGCACGGGCCGTTGACGAGGTGGTCCCGCGCGAACGAGCCGACGCCGCCACCCCCGAACGAGCTGTTGAGGCCACCCGTGAGCTGCGCGAGCGAGATGATCGCGTGACCCGTCGTGCCCCCACCGAGCGCCGTGTTGGCGATCTCGGAGAACGCGCGCACCGTCAGCCCATCGAGCGACGGGGTCGTTCCGAGACCACACATCGTAAGGTCGCCGAACGCGATCCCGGCGTTCCCCATGGTCACGCCGGCGTCCGAAAAGTCGATGTTCAGTCGGAGCGCGAGCACCTCTCCACCGAAGACCCCGGAGGACGACGACGTGGGGTTCACGAGGTCGGCGTTGAGCGGACCGATGCCGGTCACCTGCGGGAGGTAGTCCCTGATAGTCGACGCGGCGCTGAACCGGAGCGAGAATCCTGCGGTCCCCGGGATCCCGATCTCCACAACTCCGGAGGGCGCGTACACCGACGAGTACGAACTCTCGAGCGTGAGGACCGCGCTGAGATCGTTGGCCCATGACACCTGCTGGTAGGTGAGGACGTCACCAACGTTCCAGCCGCCGACCGGGCACGGGCCGTTGACGAGGTGGTTCTGCGCAAACGTGCTTACACCCCCGAGGAATGACTCGTTCAGACTTTCGATGAAGGGGGCGAGCGTGGCCGCCGTGAAGGTTGACGAGCCCCCACCGAGCAGCGTGCTCGCCGAGCTCAGGAGTTGACGCACGGTCATGTTATTAACGCCGGTTGGCGTCGCCACGTTGCAGATCCGTACATCACCGAATGCGACACCTGCACGTGGCGTAAGCCCCGCATCAGAGAAATCCACGTTGAGCTTGAGTGCAGCCAGATGGCCGGCAAACGCACCCGCCGGGCTGGAAGTCGGATTCAGCAAATCGCTCGTGAGAATCCCGGCGGGTCCGGAGGAGGGCAGGTAGAGAAACAAACTGGCGGAACTTGTGAAGATCATCGAGAACCCTGCGGTTCCCGGGATGCCGACCTCAAACAGGGCGCCATACACTGCGCCGTAGTTGGCTTCAAGGAGCGCTGCCCCCGAGTTGGTCGCGGAATCGCCGCCCCAATCAAACTGAGCATAGGTGCGCAGGTCCCCAGCGCTCCAGCCGCCGCTCCCCGGGCACGGGCCGTTGACGAGGTGGTTCTGCGCGAACGTGCTTACACCCCCGCCACCGAACGAGCTGTTGAGCTCCACCGTGAGCGGCGCGATATCAGCGATCGCGTAGCCGTTGGTGCCACCACCGAGCAGCGTGTTTGCAAGCCCGAAGAAGTCACGTACCGAGGTGCCGTTGAGGCCAGCCAGCGCGAGCCCGCAGAGCCTGAGGTCGCCGAAGCGAAGTCCGGAGGTGCCACCGATATACCCCGCATCCGCGAAATCGATATTGAGCCGCAACGCAAGCATCGCACCTCCGAAACCACCCGATGAGGTCGACGTCGGGTTCAGGAGGTCGGCGTTGAGCGCGGCGTACGGCCCTGATGCCGGCATGTAGTCGAGAACCGCGGCGAACCCGGAGAACACGATCGAGAATCCAGCGGGGCCAGGCACTCCGAGCTCGATGCTCCCGAAGGTCGACGCGTAGACGGCGTTGTAGTACGTAACCAGCGTCGTGTATCCGATGCCTCCGGTATCCCAGCCGATCTGGGGGTAAGTGATCATGTCCCCAATTTCCCAGCCGCAGCCTGGCGCGCCCGGCGTGCAGCCCGTGTTCGGCTCGGGGATGGTCTGCGTATCGCACGCCTGGAGATCGACGCCGGTGCCGGTGAGGTAGGCGCAGTTGGTGATGGTGCCACCATCGGCGCCGGCATCGTAGGTCACCGAGACGGTACCGCCGGTCGCGCCGAGGTTGAACGTCGCGTTGGTGAACGTGACCGAGCCGGTGGTGACGATGTCCGCGAGGGTGTCGCTGAGGCTGACGGTGTCGTTGCCCTGCTGCAGCACCGGGACGGTGAGCCCGATCCGCGCCGGTACGCTGCGCACGTGCGCCTCGTCGGCGTCGATCGTGCCGTTCCCATTGATGTCGAGGTTCGCCACGCTATTGCCCTTCGCGGTCGCATTGCCGAACGAAACGATCGTCTCGGCGCGGATCTGCGCACCGGTGGGGAGGGCGAGGATGCCGTTGTCGAACGACGCCTGGAACAGGAGCGTGTGCGAGCCGCCGGCCGGGATCAGGATCTGCGGGACCAGCGAGAACGCGGTGTTGTTGGTCGCGTCCATGAACTCCAGCTCACCCGAGGCGCCACTTTCCGTGAACTGGTCGCGGCCCTCGGAGGAGGCCTGGGGCATCACCCGCGCAGTGGTGGCCGCATCGCCGCTGGTCGCATCAGCGATGTTCGAGACCAGCGTGATCCAGCGGCCGCCGGAGCGCACCTGCAGGTTAACCACGATGTTGCCAATCGTCGCCGGGTCGCTGCCGCGGTTGACGACCGTCATCTGGCCGGAAATGACGAGCGCGCCGGGCTCGGGGGCGCCGGGCGTGGCGGTGACGGTCCAGCTGACGGTATTGCCGCTGCGTTGTCCGGTCTTTTCCAGGCTCCAGGGTGTCCGATCCGCCTGGCTGGTAACGGCGCTGGCGTCGAGCAGTGCGATGTCGGCACTGGCGGCGAGGGCGCCGAGCCGACCCGGCCCGCACACGACGACGCACCGACGATCCGCACGACC
>JAWOHA010000260.1:0-7783 GCA_046496385.1 Cryobacterium sp.
CGAGGAGCCGTGAGGCGAGGCGGCAGGACGTTCGTCGCCCGCCGCCTCGACCTGGCTACTCGATGCTTGCAATGTCAATCGTCCACACGGAGTTCGAATCGAACCCGGTGATGGCTGTGGTCGTGGCAATGCTGCCTACGGGCTGAAACAAGGCGATGAACGGGCCACGCTCGTTGAAGGCTACCTGCAGGTCCTGGTAGGCCTGTCCGCGATCCGAGAAGGAAGCTTCCTGGGCCACCTTTCGGGCTGTTTCGACGATGTCGTCGGATCCGACAGACCAGTTCGCGCGCGCCCCGAGGTTTTCACCCGGTGCGAAAGCGATGTAGTTCTGCGGGTCCGGGTAGTCGGCTCCCCAGGACCAGATACCCATTTCTTCGGTACCTGCGCGGTAGCTGTCGAGCTCCGTTGCTTCCGGGCCCGGGGCCAGGGCGATGTTGATCCCGGCTTCCTTAAGCTGGGCCTGCACAGTTTCGGCAAGCGGCTGCAGTGCAATCCCCGAGACGGTCACATCGTTTGCGTAGTTGAGGGTGACCTCTTCGCCGGCGTATCCCGACTCAGCAAGCGCGCTCTTTGCGGCTGCCAGGTCGTACTGGTTACCCAGTTCGGTCGGCAAGGCACCGACGAACATCGAGGGAACGACTCCACCGGGGCGCTGTGCGCCCTCGCCAGCCAGTGCCAGAATCTTGTCGTAGTCGAGGGCAAGCTTCAGCGCTGTGGCAAACTTCGGGTTCGACGTGATCGCGCTGATCGCGGGGTCCTGATTCATCATGATGTAGATGGTGTAGCGAGACGGTGACGACAATACGTTCACGTCGCCATCGCCGAGCAGGGCGACCTGATCAGGGTTCAGATCCAGGGCCACCTGGGATTCACCAGCCTGGATGTTCAGCCTCTGGGTCTCCCCTGAAACGTTGCGCAGAACCACACGAGAGTATGCGGGCTGGTCGCCGCTGTAGTTCTCATTCGCATTGAGCACGATTTGTGACGTGGCGTCGTAGGACTCCAGCGTGTACGGCCCGGAACCGGCCGACGTCCCGTTGAGGAAGCTCTCAACGTCATCGTCTGCGGTGGCGCTGCCGCCGTTTTCTGTCAGAAGGGCCGAATTCACTATCCCGAGGCTCGGGTTGGGCAGCAGGTACGCCAGAGTGGGGTTCGAAATTTCCGAGGTCAGTGTGAGGGACGTATCTGAGGCCTTGGCGATCGTGACGCCGTCGAGCATAAACGAGGGGTTTCCGGCGATGCCCTGCACGCGTTCCAGGGAGTAGACGGCATCATCGACGGTGACGGGTGTTCCGTCAGAGAACTCACGCCCCTCTTTCATTGTCAGTGTCAGCACCTTGTCGTCGTCGGAAAAGGCGAAGGAGGCAAGCCCATCGATCGGTTCGGAGACGTCGTCTCCGTCGAAGGTCAGGAGCGTCTCGTACAGGACGTGATTGACAATCGTTCCGGTCGGTTCGAACGAACGAGCGGGGTCGAGGGTTTTGATGTCAAAGGACGTGTCAAGAACGAGGGAGGCGGGGGCGCCAGCCTCCGTACCGGAGGCGGCGCATCCGGCGAGGCCCACCAATAAGACGGCGGAAGCACCTGCGATCGCAGCTTTCGATATAAGCGAACTCTTCATCTTTTTCTCCTCGTGTGGCGAATGTAGATACTGCGTACTGTGGAAAGTCGTTGGGTCGGGAACAGCATCACGCTGTGTCTGACAGGGCCACCCGGTGTGGTCGGAGCAGATCGTCATAGGTCTGGCGCTCGGCTACTACTCGAGCGACGCCATTGGCGCAGAAAATGATCGGCGCAATCAACGCCCCGTTGTAGTTGTTGGCCGTCGTATAGGCATAGGCGCCGGTCACCGGCATTGCGATCAGGTCGCCCACTTTCGGGTCGGCAAGCGCGACGGCCCCGACGAGCAAGTCGCCAGATTCGCATTGGCGCCCGACGACGTCGCACTCAACCTCCCGAGGAGCGGTCATGCGGTTGGCGACGACCGCGGAATAACGCTGGCCAGTCAGGGCGACGTCAAGATTGTCGGCCATGCCGCCATCGACGGCTACGAATGTCTTACCGGTGTGCTTGACAGTGTTCACCGTATAAAGGGTGACACCTGCTCGAGCCACGAGCGCACGACCGGGCTCGATCATCAGCTTGGCAGTTGCCGGCAAGACCTCGCGGGCGGTCTCTGTGATGATGTCGAGGTAGTCCTCGACGCTGGGCGCGGCATCCTCTTCGGTGTACTGCACGCCAAGCCCCCCACCGATGTCGAAGCTCTGAAACGGCCCCAGATTCGCCACCGATCGCACAGCCTCGGAGAATGGGTCTGTTTCCAGTATCTGTGATCCGACGTGCACGTGGATTCCGACCAGGTGCAACAGCGGGCTCTGTTCGACCCGCGCGACGGCCGCCCGAAGCTGATCGTAGGGGAGCCCGAATTTGGAGTCATGCCCTCCGGTCGCTTGCGAGGCATGGGTGTCGGCGGCAATGCCGGGAATCATGCGTATCAGGATGTCCTGGGAGCTCGTGGCCAGCCGGTCGAGCCGATCAAGGTCGTCGAAGTTGTCAACGATGATGGCTGCGATCTGGGCGTCGAGCGCCATCGTGATCTCAGCGTCAGACTTGGCATTCCCGTGAAGGTAGATCTTGGCAGGGTCCACTCCCGCAGCAAGTGCCATCACGAGTTCGCCGCCGCCGGCGACATCGACGCTGAGCCCCTCGGATTGGGCCAGTGCATACATGCCGACACACGGAAGCGACTTCGACGCGAAGATGACTTCAGAGTTGGGCCAACGGTCTGCAAGGCCGTCGATGAAACGGCGAGCTTGCCGACGCAAACCTACTTCGTCAATGAGATAGGCCGGAGTGCCATGGCGATCGGCGATATCGCTCACGGCACAACCACCGATGGTCAGCTCACCGGTTTCCGAGACACCGGATTCCTCAGGAAATACCGCCATGAAGTCGGTTTGGAGCGGTTGTGCGTGGGGCATCGTTTTCCTTGCGGTTCGTCATTCAAGCTGCCTTGCAGGGCACTTCATGGAAGCCTGACTCTATTTCCCTTCCAAATCGTTAGCGATCTGGCCATCTTTTCTGCCACCACATTGTCTGATTCGCCAAGGTATGCTTCAAACAACAACGACGGGGGATGAGTGTATGGGTCATAGCGACGCCTCACTGACTGTGGGGACTCTGCTCGAAACGCTCGGACATCAGCTGATTTGGCCCTTGACCGATGGGCCGTCTCTCACACAGTCCATCTCGGTTCCCACGCTCTACGACCCGCTCGACACCGTGCCGGATATTCCGGGTGGAATCCTGCTCCTGATCGGCATTCGAGCCACGTCGAGAGAAGCGTCGGCGGCGGTCAGGCTCGCCGCAGACCGGGGCTACTGCGCCGTTGTGATCAAAGTGCACGGCGACGACGCGGCCGACCTGGTGGCCGTTGCGAACGCTTGCTTCATTGCCGTGGCCGTCGTCGTCGATGACGTGCCGTGGAGCCAGGTGTCAAACCTCATCACCGCTGCAATGCGGAGTCGGTCGTACGTGGATTCATCGACAGTCAGCGCGGTGAGCAATCTGTTCGTGCTCGCCAACGCTGTAGCTACCGCGCTGCAGGGGGCGGTAGCGATCGAAGATCTCGATCGCAACGTTCTGGCCTATTCGAATGTTGACGGGCAACAAATTGATGAGCTGCGCAGCGACGGCATTCTCGCTCGCCGGGTGCCCGACCTCGCCAAGCACAAGGCGCAATATCGTTCGGTCATGTTGGCCGACGGAACCGTCTCTTTCGCCTATGACCCCTCGGACGGTGAATTGCCACGGCTCGCAGCGGCCGTGCGAGCTGGCCGGGAAGACTTGGGCTCCATCTGGGTGATCGCTGGTAAAAAACCGTTCACTAGCGAATCGGACACCACGCTGCTGGAAGCTACCCGACTCGCCGCTATGCACATTTTGCAGGCGCGCAGTTCGGTCAATCTGGAACGACAGGTGCGTGCTGAGTGGCTGCGATCACTGCTGGATGGTTCGGCATCTGCTCGCAGCACAGCGGGGCGCTTCGGTCTCGTAGCCGGCGTCTCCTCGGTTGTTGTCGCTTTCACTTTTCGCGCGGATGATGCTGAAACGGTTCAGCCGCTGGTTCGACAGCTGGCCGCCGTCGTGGAGGAGCACTGCGGCATCTTTCGAGCAAATGTGTCGTGCGTGTCGATCGGCCTTGTTGTCTATGCCCTCTTGCCAACAGTGCGCGATGCCGCCTCGCCGCTACGCCTTGCCGAGGGGGTTGCGGCAGCGGTCACGACGCGATTAAACCAGAACGTTCATGCGGCTATCAGCTCACCACAGGTGGGCGGCCAGAAGCTCATGACCGTGCGTGAGGAGGTGGACAAAGTGCTGCAGGTACTCGCCAGCACCCCGGGTCTTCCCAACATCGCCCAGGCCCAAGACGTCTATGCGCAGATGCTCATCTCGCACTTGCGCCTCACCCTGAACGAGGACGCCCGGTGGCAGCATCCCGGCGTTGTGGAGCTCCTTCGTCATGATCAGCAGAGACAGACCGAATATCGAGTCACCCTGTGCGCCTACTTTTCAGCGATGGGTGACGTGCAACTCGCGTCGGATTCACTCAAGATTCATGCGAATACGCTGCGGTATCGACTGCGACGCGCGGAAACCCTGTTCAACCTTCGGCTGCACAACGCCGATGACCGACTGGCTATCTGGCTGCAACTTCGATTGGCCGAGTGACCTCAAGCTGCCTGGCCGAGATTGACGGGTTTCCACGGACTCGCCGCAGCGACGCCGATCAAGCGATGCCGCCCTGCCCATCCCCCATTCGACATACGAAAGCGAGCGCGCACCGAACTCCTGGTCTCGGGCCGGCACACCTGATGTGGTGACCGGCTGTGCCTAGTCCCGCGCTTCTGCACAATTGTCGCGACCGCGCTTGACTGATTTGGGCAGGCGTCCAGGAGATCGCAAAATCCGCCCACAGCCAGGTGTGGCGAGCCAAAGGCCAGTTACCCGACGGACGGTCCGTGAATCCGTTCGTCTACCGCGTCCGCACGAGCTTGAAATGACATCGCAACGCGCTGCTTCGCAACGCGGGCAACACTCCGAGTACCATCTACTGTCAGCGTGTTCGTTGGCACGCGCCCAACGACCTCCTGCATCGCAAGCTGCACGACCAGTGACTCGACGGGCACGCGAGGCTTGCCCCGATGAGTCCTAGCCTGGTTGTCCATCTCCGCGTCGACGCGAAATCGTGCATTGTTGCGGTGCGCATGGGTCACGACTGTTCTTATGAGTCACTCGAACTGCTGCTGCCGTTCTTCGCGCCGAACCATGGCCTTCGTGGCGCGAACGGCCGCTGCGACGTCGCGGCTGGTCAGCAGGTCGACCCGGCGCATCCGCTCTGCGACGATCTCGACGGGGCGGGCGTACATGACGTCCTCTACTGAAACTGGCGGAAGCCCGACGCGCGCCCGTGATGACACGTACGCCTCGGCAAACTCACGCATGCGGGCGCCGTTCTTGAGCGTGTGCTCGGTCAACGATTCGGCGAACACCGTGACCTGCCGCAGATGCTCCGGCTGCAATGGGTCGTTGAAATAAGTGTCGGCCGCGCGCTCGTTCGCCCGGCGCTCGGCCGCGGTCGCCAGGTGAATGCGTTTCGGCGGAAGGCCGGCCCGACTCAGGCTGCGCTTCAGACGTCGCGCTGCCGCGTTGGCCTCCAGCTCGGACTGGTAGATCTCAGGATCGCTGCGCCGGTTGCGTTGCAGCTCTGCGCGGCGCTCCTTGTTGCGCTCAGCCCACTGCCGAGTGATCTGCTTCGTGCGCTCGGGGTCCGCATCCCACCTGGCCGCGAGCGCCCTCAGGAGGCGGGCGCCGCGGAATAAACGTTGAGTGAATCAGGTCTTGCCCCTTCAGCGAGGACAAAAACCATGGTCAGACTTTTTTTTTGGTGCCCCCGGTAGGAATCGAACCTACGACAAGCGGATTAGAAGGCCGCTGCTCTATCCACTGAGCTACGGGGGCACGTGGGCGTACCGCACACGCCTGTCCACGATACAGCAGGCTTTGGTGCCCCGCGCCCGCTTGGTCCCGTGCCGGTTCACGTTGACGTGGGCTTCACCACTCCTGCAACGATCAGCAGGATCACGATGACGACGGTAACAATGATCACAATCAGATTCATGGTGCATCCCTTCAGCCGGGACCGGGAGACTCGGTGCACTCTGTACCGCCCTGTCACCCAGCAAACTAGCAGCCTTGCTGCCGTCGCAGTACCCGCGCGCACCCCGTCACTATCGGTGGTGCGTGGTTCACTTTTCTCATGACCACCATCGACGGTGTACTCCATGACTTGACCGGCCTCCTGGACCGGTCACCGCTCTCGGCGGGCCGCGCCGCTGGCCTGTTCGCCGGCTTGACCGACGATGAGTCCGAGGTCGCCTACACGGCCCTGTCGCTCTTTCAGCGCCGCGTGACAACGTGCCTCACGGTCGCGGCGGCGAACATCAACCGCCGTTCCGAGTGGCCCCGCGGCCGGGAGGGCCTCGCCCGCCGCCGCGGCTTCCCCAACGCCGCCGCCAGCCGCGAGCCCGCCCCCGACCGGGGCCGCAGTTTGCGGTCGACCCCGAGCCGGAACCCGCCGCCCCATCGCCGTGGTTCGCCGCCCTCGGCGACGCCGTCACCACCGGAGTGCTCAGCGCCCAGGCCGCGACCGCGATCCGCCGCGGCCTCGGCGAACACGCCGAAGGCGTCTCCGAAGACCTCCTCACCCGCGCCCTGGCCGGCTTCATCCCCGAAGGCGCGACCCTGAACGCCGACCAGGCCACCAAAGCAGCCCGGGCCCTCCGCGACCGCATCGCTGCTGCCGGCATCGCGTCCCGGTACACCGCGATGAAAGCCCGGCAGTACCTGCGGGTGTGGGACACGCCCGACGGCGTGCCGCACGGCAACTTTGAACTCGACCCCGAGAACGGCAGCATCTCTCGCGACTTCATGCTGCAAGTCGCCGGACCCCGCCGCGGCGGCCCCCGCTTCACGGCCCAGGAAGACCAGGCCCGGGCGAAAGCCCTGCGGGACGACCCGCGCCCCACCGACCGCATCATCGACGAAGCCCTCATCGAAGCGCTCCGCATCGCGGCGAAGGCCGACCCGATGCAGGTCAACCTGCGCCCCGAGTCCGCGCTGAAGATCGTGGTCGGCTTCGCCGACCCCGAGCCGACCACTCCGGAGCCCACCGCCCCGGAGTCCGCCGACCCTGAGTCCGCGTCCCCGGTGCCGGCTCCCGTCCCGGCCCCGAGCCGAGTGATCCTCCCGCCGGAACGTCCGACCACGCTGACACGACTCACCGGCTTCATCGAAGGCACCAGCGAAGCCGTGCCGTGCACGACCCCTGACCGGTTGATCTGCACGGAGCCGTTCACCCCCGATCTTCACCGACGCCCGCGGCGCGATCCTCGACGTCGGACGGCAACAACGATTGTTCACCCGGGAACAACGCGACGCCCTCGCCATCCGCGACGGCGGCTGCATGATGCCCGACTGCCTCAAACCACCCAGCTGGACCGAAGCGCACCATCTCGACGACTGGGTCGCCGACGGCGGCCTGACCGACCTCGACGACGGCATCATGTTCTGCGCCCCCGACCACTTGAAACTGCACAACGACGAATGGAAAGTGACCCGCACCACGATCAGCGGCCGGATTGTGTATTGGCTGATCCCTCCCGAGGCCGCCGACCCGACCCGCACGCTGATCCGGCTGCGCAGCAAGTCGGCACTCAAGCTC
>JAWOHA010000269.1:0-5691 GCA_046496385.1 Cryobacterium sp.
GAGTGACGAGCCAGTACTTGCCGCTCGGCGCGGCGGGGTTCAGCTGTTTGACCTCCCAGCACGAGGCCGCTGCGGTGACTGCAGACGTGCCGTCCGGCACGGGGATGGGGGTCTCGGCTGCGGAGGCTGCTGGTGGCAGGCCGCCGACAAAGAGCGCGGCGGCTGAGAGCGCCGCGCACAGGCTGAGCAGCAGAAGACGAGGTGCTTTTCGGGTGGATGCCACGGGATGCTCCTTCAGCTCTGCAGGCGATTCGCTCAACAGTCGGGGTTGTCCGGGAACGTTCGGGCGACGACCTTCCATACGCCAGCGATGTAGTGCAGCGTGTAGATGTTCAGCGCGCGCTGAACGGTGCTCCCGGAACTCCCGACGGGTTCTCCGCTGTGATCCAGCGTCAGGACCTTGCTGGAATCGACGCAGACCTGCGCAACCACAGTCGCCGGGTCTGTCGAGGAGTCCGAACTGACGATCGTCATCGCCTCGATGGTTGCGGTCCCCTTGCGCGTCCAGCCGTTGGCTTCCAGCTCCTGCGTGTCGTTCTCTATCTCCGCAAGGATGGATCCGGATGCCGCGTCGCCCAGAACTGCGTCCGGGGCGGGAGCTGCCGGATCCACTGCAACCGAGGAGTCGAGGAACTTCTTCACAGCTGCTTTGGCCTGTTCGGGCGGAAGCGGGGTGGGTGTGTCGGGCTTGTTGCTCAGGCCCGGTGCGTCGGGTGCAGGAGGTTCGGGAGCCGGGGCCGGAGCGGCCGGAGCGGTCGGTGCGACGGGCGCGGGGGGGCGCGTTTCGACCGCCGTGACGGATTCGCCCGGTGTTTGCGGCCGGGCAGCTTCTCGGTTCGCCTCAGAGAACGCGGGCGCGGCGAGATAGGTGGTCGCGGTGAGCGCGACGGCGGTCAGTGCTGCGAATCCGAGCACCCGTCTATTCAGAATGCGCCGTCGTGTGGGGGGCGCGGAGTCTTCATCCAACTGCTTCATCATTCCTGCGGACCTTCACCCTCGACATGGATTGTTGGTGGCGCTCCGGGGAGCTGCCACTGATTTGGCAACGGTGCCGGGTTCCTTGGCACAGGCCTCCCCGGCGCTCGAAGTTGACAGATCGTCAGTATTTGTCGACAGGATAGCCCGATGCCCACAAACGTTGCGCCCCGTTCGGGTCATTTTCTTATTGTTTTTTGTTGACCGAATCACGTGCGCCGGGTCAATCGAGCCAGGTCGTTGAGATGGAGTCGCTTGCGATCAAGCGCGCACCAGACGGTGAAGAGCACCGCACCGATCGCCACGGTGAGCACGAGGGCGGTCATCGTGTCGCCCAGAGTCAGACGCAGTGCAACGGCGGGGGTCCCGAAGGCGACGATGGGAACGACGAGGGCGTACGCAATGGTCGGGGCCCAGATCCGGATGCCGATGAACCGGCGGACCTCGACGGCGGCCAGTAAGGCGTCTACCAGCATGCTCACCGCCCACGAGATCGCGGCACCATTGATGCCGATCAGCGGCACGAGAATGAGGTTGCCCGCAACGTTGATGACGAGGACAATCACTTTGTTGAAGGCCGCCCAGCCGCTACGGCCGCTCATGAGCAGCACCGAGTGGATGTTGCCCGCAGTGAAGGTCAGGACGGCGCCGACGCAAAGGATGACCAGCGCGCCGGCCCCCTCGTCGAATCCCGGACCCAGCAGACGGAGCACAACCGGCGCAAACAGGGCAAGGACCAGATAGACCGGCGTGCTGAACAGCACGAGCCAGATCGCCGCGGTTCGATACAGACTTTCAACCTCGGCGATCTTCTTGGCGAACAAGAGGGCGCTGAATCTCGTTGACACCACCATCCGGAGTGCCGTGTCGATGATGAGTCCGGCCGCGATGAAGCGGCTGGCACCGCCGTAGACGCCTGCGGAGGCCGACCCGGCCAGGAACCCGACAATGATGATACCCAGCCAGATGATCGACTGTTCCAGGCCAGCGGACAACGCCCGGGGAAACGCATAGGTCAGGATGCTCGTGCGGAGGGCCGGGTCCACGTGCCACGTGCCGCGCCCGTCTAGAACGCTTTCGTGGCGGCCCACCTGGACACGCATCACGAGAAGGGCCGCGACAAGCGCGATGACCACGGGCGCCGCCCAGGCCACGGTCACCGCAACCAGGGATCCGCCGGCGATGGCAACGAGCCAGACGGTGAGGGGACGGACAATGGGCAGCCCGATGTTTCCCACGATGACGTAGGGAAGGATGCCGCCCAGCCCCCTGGTCGCGGCCAGCGCCAGGAGCAACAATGCTCCTGCTGGAAGGAACCAGCCGGCGGCGGCGACAGCGCGGGCGACGTCGGTGGCGTGGGGGTCTCCGGAGAGGGCAAAGGCCGGGGCCAGCGCGATGGTGGCGATCGCGAACACGGTGCCGGCCACGGCTGTGATCAAGAACATCATGGCGAGGGTTCCACGTATCCTCGACGGATCGTGTGCGCTGAGGCGCGGCATGATCCACACGGCAACCGAGTCCATGCCCGCGCGGGCCAGGCTCAGCACAATGGTGAAAACCGCCATCGCCTGCAGAACGACTCCCGACCCGGAATCCCCCAGCACGCGGGCCAGGACCACGGTCAGCAGAAAACCCATGATGGCGCTCGTTGCGGCCCCCAGGAATCCGGCGGTGCCTTCGCGCGCCAATTTGCGCGAGCCATTGTCGGCCACTGCAGTCTTTGTGCCGCTCACAAGCGTGTGGCCCTTGCCTGCCCGCGCACAATCTGCCGTGCCAGTCGAAAGAGGAACACCGGATTGCCGATCAGGTAGCGGGAGGCCAGCCGCCCCGGTTCGAGCATCAGACGCCACAGCCATTCGAGGCCCGATGAGAGCATCCACCGAGGTGCCCGCCGGTTGTCGCCGCTAGCCCAGTCGAAGAGGCCGCCGCACGTCAGAATCACGGGAACATCCAGCTGCTGCCTGTGCGCATCGATCCACTGCTGCTGCAACGGGTCACCCAGGCCGACGAAAAGGATATCCGGCGAAAACGCGTTGATCTGGTCGATGATGTGCCGCATCTGGTCCGGCGCCGTGTACCCGTCGTGGCCGTCGATGAGCAGCCCGGGGGCGGCTTCCCGGAGCCGGTCAGCGGCGCGTTTTGCCACGCCGGGCGCGCTTCCATAGAGGAACAGTCTTTTGCCCCGCTGGGCTGAGGCGGCGGCGAGCGGGTTGACCAGGTCGGTGGTGGCGATGCGCTCGGGAAGCCCCCCGCCCAAGAGTCTGGCCGCCCATACAATCGATTGCCCGTCAGGGTAGCGCAGGTCTGCCCGCATCAGCCCGGCCCTGAAGGCCTGGTCTTCGGCGGCAAGGTTGCATACGGCAGCGTTGACGCCCACGGCCACCCTGGAGCCGGGAAGGGAGGTCCACTGCATGAGGGTCTCCACAATCTGGTCGCTGGTGAGCCGGTGCACCGGCACACCGAGTACCCGCACGTGATCGAGCCGGGTGGAGGTCATGGCAACGACCTCGCGAACAACGTTTTGAGATTCACAGGAGTGCTCTCTGACCTGATAACAGCTCGCCTCGGTGCCCCCGGGGGCTCGGAAGTCGCGTGCGCGCCCCGATTGTGCGGAACGGTGATGGTACCCAGAAATTTGACGCCCAGGCGAGATGCTTCGTCGAGGAGTTGTTCGGCGTCGTCGGCGCGGGTTCGACGCTTGACCGCGATGAGGAGGAGGGCGTCGGAAAGGCGCAGGGCGGCAAGGGCGCTGGACTGGGATGCGCTTTTCCCGATCACGACGAAGTGGAGTTCGCCGGCGCGGAGCGGCCGTGGAGCAGCTCCACGAAGAGAGGGAAAAGAAACCGTCAACTCCGGGACGTTTTCGGACCGGTAGACCTCGCCGGAATCATCGAGCAGTGGATCGGACAGTCCCAGGCTCGCCCTGAGCACTCGCCTGGTGTCAGGCGAGGCGTTGGGCAGGACGAGAGTGGTGGGTACCCCCCCAGCAGCCGTGACGAGGGCAAGGTTCACCGGGATATCGAGGTGTAGCTCGCTGGGCGTGTCATCGACGATCGCAATGACCCGGGCGGCTGCGGGAAGGTCCGCGAAGATGCGCTCGCGCGCGGAGCGAAGCAACTCGAGCGTGGCCTCATCGTGCGAGACGGACGCGTCTACGGAGTGGATGTCAGCAAGGACCGGGGCCTCCGTGACCCTGCGAACCTCATTGGCGTTTCGCAGCCGGCGGTCGAAGCGATTTGCCACGAATGCCGAGAGGACGCCGAGCACACCGCCGGCGAGGAGGCCGATGAGCAGTAACTGAAACAGGGTCGGCTGGACGACGACATCGTTGCGGGCCGCCTCGGTGATGACCTCGCCACCCTTGGTGTCGACCTGCTCGAGGGCGCCCTTCTGAGCCAGGAGGGCGTTGAGCTCAATGGTGACCAGATCGCGGTCGCTGGTTGCCTGGTTCGCCGCCAGGGTGCCGGCAGTGGCCTCACTGATGCGTGAGTTCGCATCGGATAGCTGGGTGCCCAGGGTGGTGCGGCGCTCCGCCACACCCTGCAGGATGGTGTCGAGCTTGGCTTGTGCCCGGGAGGTCCGGTAGGCGAGGTAGGACTCGGCGACGGCATCCGCACCCGCCCGTGCTTCCTCGCTCGTGGGCGCGGTGTAGGTGAGTTGCACGATCGACGCACCGGTCGCGGAGTCGACGTTCAGGCGACGCCGCACCTCGTTCGGCGTCGTGTCGGCGCCCAACTCCCGGGCAGCGTCACGGGCCACGGCGTAAGACGTCGCGATCTGAGTCTCGGTCGTGCCGTCCAGGAGGCTCGAGGCCTGCTTGGAGGTGTCGAACGGGTCGGTTGAGATGACGCTGAGGTTGATTACGGCCGTCGCCTGCACGGGAGACGGGGACACCGCGTAGAACCCGAGGGCGGCCAGGCCGCCGATCACTATTGCGGCGAGAACCACCAGCCACTGGCGTCGCAGGACGAAACCGTAGTAGTCCAAGCCCAAGGTATCGGTATCCGACTTTTGCGACATACTGTCCCCACCCAACTCTGGCCGACACGCAAGCCGGTTGGCTCGTTTCCACGCATGGTAATGTGAATCGCGAAAAAGTGATGGGTATTCATTTTTTGGGCCCATCCCCCAAAAAGAGGGTGGACAGATGCGCTCATGGTTGGCCGCAGCGGGCGATCGAGGCCGGGCGCCCAGTTGGGACTCCACCTCCGCGAGCCCGGAGAAGCGGATGAGCCTGCCTCGCGAGCTGCCGGCCTGGCCGCTCACGGCGATGTTCGTCCTGTTCCCGCTCTGGTGGGTGCTCGGGCCGGGTGAGGCCGTGTGGATCCTCCTCGCCGGGATCATGCTCTTGTTGCTGCGCCGGCATGGGCGGATCCGTATGCCCCGGGGTTTCGGTCTCTGGCTGCTCTTCCTGCTGTGGATGCTCTGCTCCGTGATCAGCATCGACACCGAGCACCGCGTGATCGGGTTCATCTATCGGGCGCTGCTCTACCTCACCGTGACCGTGGCGTTCCTGTACGTATATAACGCCCGGGTCACGCTCACCCCCCGATACGTGCTGGGTGTCCTGACGATCTTCTGGCTCGTCGTCGTGGCGGGCGGATACCTTGGGGTGCTCTGGCCGATGTTCTCCATCAACACTCCGCTCGGGGCGGTGTTGCCGTCGTGGCTCACTTCGAACGACCTCATTCGTGAGATGGTCGTGCGCCGTGCGAC
>JAWOHA010000295.1:0-2609 GCA_046496385.1 Cryobacterium sp.
CGGTTTTGGCTACCTCACGCCGGAATGCGAACAACGATTCACCCTCGGCTCGCTCTTTTCCTCGAACATGTTCCCCGGACGCGCCCCCAAAGGTCATGTGGTCTTTGAAACCCTGATCGGCGGCAGAAGGCACCCCGAACGACTTGTACTCGACGACCAGACCCTGACGCAAAAGGCCCTGGCCGACGTGCGGAAAATCCTCCACCTGAGAGGAGAGCCAGCCTATACCACCGTTCTGCGGTCCAGCGGCGGGATTCCGCAACTGGAGAAAAACTATCCGCGCCTCCTGGCGTGGCGGGAAAATTTCCTGGCGACCCATCCCGGACTGCAGATTGTCGGTTTCGGCTGGGAGGGGATAGGTCTGAACGACATGATGAAATGCGCCAGCCGCGCGGCGGAGGCAGTTATTGCCGCATCGACCGGCACGCAGCAGGCAGCGGACCTCAAGGGCGTCTACTTTTAGCTCCTAGAGCTGCTTGACCTTATTGCTCAAAATTTCCAGCTGCGCATTGACCGAGGTGTCCCGGACCAGCTTGGTGGAGACGACCTTGATGGAAGGCTTCACTCGGCCGTACTGCACGCCCATTTCAAAGCCCGTCGGCAGAATGTCTGAGAGCATCACGGCCTGGTCGTCGGTGACGCCCGCCGGAATTTTGTGCAGCGAGTTCTCGGCGTAGGGCACGCGCACGAACTCGGCCTGGGTGCCGTCGATGAGGTGCCCGAAGACCCAGCCGATGCCCGAGGCGCCCTCGTCGCCCAGGCAGTGCGAAAACAGGCCGGTGCTGCAGTTCGAACAGTGGCCACAGCTCTTGATGCACGAGATGATGACCCGGTCTCCCACAGCGAGGCTCGTGACGGATGCCCCGATCTCACTGATCGTGCCCACCCCCTCATGCCCCAGAATGCGCCCGACCGTGACGGCCGGCACGTCGCCTTTGAGAATGTGCAGGTCGGTGCCGCAAATGGTGGTGGTCTCCACGCGCACGATCACGTCGGTGGGGTTCTGCAGCTGCGGGGCGGGTACCTCGGTCCAGTTCTTGATGCCGGGGCCGCCGTAAACCAATGCCTTCATAGTGTCTCCCTCGAGCTCAGCTCTTGCAACGAATTCCCGTCTCGAACCGGATTCACGCTTCGAAACGGCTTGTGCCGCCAGCGTATGTCCCCCCAGATCGGGACAAACAGTGCCAAAAGTCACTTGCCATGGCACTCTGTGGTGGGACAGGGTAGGAGCGGGCAGCACGGTTGCTGTCCCCGACAAGACGAGGTGATATCCGTGGACCGGATGATTGTGGTTGGCGTAGATGAGTCCGCTCCCGGCGATGCCGCTATCGACTGGGCGATGCGGCGGGCAGAGCGGCTGAACTGCCCCGTGAAACTGGTGCACAGCGTGTATGACACCTGGCTGGCCGAGGGATACGGGTACTACGACTCCATCCTCGAGGCCGAGAACAAGCTGCTCAGAGACGCCCAGGCCAAGGCGAGCGCCATCGCCCCGGGCGTGGCCGTCAGCACCGAACTGCGGCACGGCAACGCGCCCCGCGAACTGAGCGAGTTCTCCGACGAGGCGAGCCTCATCGTGGTGGGAACGGGCAAGAAAGGCCGCCTTCAGGGCAGCCTGTTCGGCAGCGTCAGCCTGCAGGTGGCATCGATGAGCCGGTGCCCGGTGGCGATCATTCCGCTGCTGGAAGACCCGGAGGGCACGGTGCGCTCCGGTGTCATCGTCGGCATCGACGGGTCGACGGATTCCGTGACGGCCGTCAGGATCGCTGCCGCAGAAGCGGACCGCACCGGCCAGGAACTCACCGCCATCTATGCGCCCCCGACCCCCTCGGCGACGGCGCTGCGCAACATTCCCACCGACAGCATCCGTGAACGCATGGATGAAGAACGCGTCGTGCTGGCCGAGGCCGTGGCCGGCCTCACCGACCGGTATCCCGATCTGGTCGTGCACCAGCGGCTGGTCGAAGACGCCGCGCCCGCCCGGGTGCTGGTGGACGCGGCCCGCACCGCGCAGCTTCTCGTGGTGGGCAGTCACGGGCGCGGTGCCCTGCGACGCCTCATGATGGGCTCGGTCAGCCACGAGGTGCTGCTGCACATCTCGTCGCCGACGATCATCACCCGTATTCGGTGACGTCTGCGCCGCCCCGGTGACACGGGGGCCGCGCGGGTGACGTGCCCGCACGGCCGATCGGGGCGGTAAACCCCCGACCAGCTGTGGCGGGCACGCTTCCGGGCGTGAGACGTGTCAGTCTGGTGGCAGCCGACGGACGCGCCGCCGGCACCGGTGGGCGGGACAACGATGACGCAGCAGCACGGCGACGAACTTCTTCTGACCCAGGAGCGCATGCGCGGGCTCCTCGCCGCCGTGCTGTCGGTGGCTGAAGACCTCAGCCTCGACGCCGTGCTCGAACGCGTGGTCACGAGCGCCTGCCAGCTGGTCAAAGCCCACTACGGCGCCCTCGGCGTGATCGGTGATGATCGGTCCTTGAGCCACTTCGTGACCGTGGGCATGAACGCAGACATGGTGACCATCATCGGCGATCTGCCGGTCGGGCATGGAGTTCTCGGGCTGCTGATCCGAGACCCGCAGGCGCTGAGACTGCACGACC
>JAWOHA010000336.1:0-10862 GCA_046496385.1 Cryobacterium sp.
ACGGGGTCGGGGCGGGGCGACAGATAGACTGAGCGGGTCAAGCATCCGCTCTATCTGGGAGAACGCCACGTGACCGCTGTTTCCACCACACCCTCCCGCGGCATCGCGGACACCGTCTCGAATGCCGCCGCAACGCCGGAGAAAGAGCAGCCCTACGGTGCGCTGGGCCTCAAGGCCGACGAGTACGCGCAGATTCGCGAGATTCTGGGCCGCCGTCCCACGTCGGGCGAGCTCGCCATGTACTCCGTGATGTGGAGCGAGCACTGCTCCTATAAGAGCTCGAAGATGTACCTGCGCCAGTTCGGCGAGAAGGTCACCCCCGCCATGAAGAAGAACCTGATGGTGGGCATGGGCGAGAACGCCGGCGTGCTCGACGTGGGCGAGGGCTGGGCCGTCACCTTCAAGATCGAATCGCACAACCACCCCTCCTACATCGAGCCGTTCCAGGGCGCCGCCACCGGCGTCGGCGGCATCGTGCGCGACATCATCTCAATGGGCGCCCGCCCCGTCGCCGTGATGGACGCGCTGCGCTTCGGCGATATCAACGACCCCGACACCGCCCGCGTCGTGCACGGCGTGGTCAGCGGCATCAGCTTCTACGGCAACTGCCTCGGCCTGCCCAACATCGGCGGCGAGACCTACTTCGACGCCGTGTACCAGGGCAACCCGCTCGTCAACGCCCTCTCGGTGGGCGTCATGCGCCACGAAGACCTGCACCTGGCGAACGCCCGCGGCGTGGGCAACAAGGTCGTGCTCTTCGGTGCCCGTACCGGCGGCGACGGCATCGGTGGCGCCTCCATTCTCGCCAGCGACACCTTCAGCGCCAAGGGCCCCACCAAACGGCCCGCCGTGCAGGTCGGTGACCCCTTCGCCGAGAAGGTGCTCATCGAGTGCTGCCTCGAACTGTTCCAGGGCAAGCTCGTGGAGGGCATCCAGGACCTCGGCGCCGCCGGCATCAGCTGCGCCACCAGCGAGCTCGCCTCCAACGGCGACGGCGGCATGTACATCCAGCTCGAAAACGTGCTGCTGCGCGACCCCAGCCTGACCGCCGAAGAGATTCTCATGTCGGAGAGCCAGGAACGCATGATGGCCGTCGTCACCCCCGAGAAGCTGGAAGGCTTCCTCGCGGTGACGCGCAAGTGGGACGTGGAAACCAGCGTGCTCGGTGAAGTCACCGACTCTGGTCGCCTCGTCATCGACTGGCACGGTGAAGAGATCGTCAACGTCGACCCGCGCACCGTCGCCATCGACGGCCCGGTCTACGAACGCCCCGTCGCCTACCCGGCCTGGCTCGACGCGCTACAGGCCGACACCGCCGCAACGCTGCCGCGCGCACTCGACAGCGACACCCTGCGCGCCCAGTTCCTCGACCTGCTCGGCTCGCCGAACCTGGCCGACCCGAGCTGGATCACCGACCAGTACGACCACTACGTGGGCGGCAACACCGCTCTCTCGTTCCCCGACGACGGCGGCATGATCCGCGTCGACGAAGAATCCGGACTGGGCTTCGCCATCGCCACCGACGCGAACGGCCGCTACTGCCAGCTCGACCCGTACCGCGGCGCCCAGCTCGCCCTCGCCGAGGCCTACCGCAACGTGGCCGCGACCGGCGCGGTTCCGGTCGGCATCAGCGACTGCCTCAACTTCGGCTCTCCCGAGAACCCTGAGGTCATGTGGCAGTTCCGTGAGGCCGTCACGGCGCTGGCCGACGGATGCCTCGACATGGAGATCCCGGTCACCGGCGGCAACGTGTCGTTCTACAACCAGACCGGCACCCAGCCGATCCACCCGACCCCGGTCGTGGCCGTGCTCGGTGTGATCGACGACGTCGGGCGCCGCACCCCGAGCGGCTGGCAGGACGACGGACACAACATCTACCTGCTCGGCACCACCGCCGAGGAGCTCGACGGCTCCGCCTGGGCCGGCGTCGTGCACGACCACCTCGGCGGTCGCCCGCCGGCCGTGGACCTGAAGCGTGAGGTCGCCCTCGGCGGTCTGCTGCACGCCGCCAGCAAGGAAGCCCTCGTCGACAGCGCCCACGACCTCAGCGAGGGCGGCCTCGCGCAGGCCCTCGCCGAAGCCGTGATGCGTTTCGGTGTGGGAGCCCGGGTCTGGTTGACCGAAATCTGCGAGCGCGACGGCATCGACGCATCCGTGGCCCTGTTCTCGGAATCGGCCGGCCGGGTGATCGTGAGCGTGCCCCGCGAAGACGATGTGAAGTTCCTCGGCCTCTGCAAGGGCCGCGAATACCCGGTGCTGCGCATCGGCGTGACGGATGCCACCCTGTTCGCCCTGGACATCCAGGACCAGTTCAGCGTGAGCCTGGCCGACCTGCAGGCCCGCCACCGTTCCACGCTGCCTGCCGCGTTCGCCTGACCATCCGCCCGCCTCGGCCGCAATTCGATCTGACCTGACCGCTGGTCGAGGCGGCCCTCCTCGCCGGTCGAGGCGCGACGAAGGAGCGATCGAGACCACGCAAGCCGGCCCTCGGAGTCGCGGCAGGCACTACTCCCGCCCGGCCGACACCCACTGCGGGTCGAAGGAACGGTGCGCCGTGACGTGCTCCGCGAGGGCGTCCAGGCGCGCAACGTGAGCGGCGTCGAGACGCATGCCGGCAGCCGCGAAGTTCTCGGTGACCCGCTCGATGGATCGCGAACCGGGAATCGGCGAGACCGGGATGCCGAGCGTGCGGCCCTTGTCGTGGAGCCAGGCCAGAGCCACCTGCGCGGGCGAGATCTGCACGTCGCGCGCCACGGCGCGAACCTCCTCGAGCAGGGGCCGGTTGGCGGCGAGCGCCTCGGCGGTGAACCGCGGAAACCGGTGCCGGCCGTCGCCGGCCGTGAGCGCGGACGGGTCAAAACGCCCGGTGAGCCACTGGCGGCCCAGCGGTGAATAGGGCACGAACCCGACCCCCAACTCGATCGCCGCGGGAATGACGTGGCGCTCCACATCCCGGCTGATGATGCTCCACTCGGACTGCACGGCGGCGATCGGGTGCACGGCCACAGCGCGGCGCAGCTCCGCACCGGTGGCTTCCGACAGGCCGATGTGGCGAATTTTTCCCACCTGCACCAGCTCGGCGAGCGCCCCGACGGTCTCTTCGATCGGCACCTCCGGGTCGACGCGGTGCTGGTAGTACAGGTCGAGATGGTCGGTGCCGAGCCGGGTCAGACTCAGATCGATCTGCTCGAACACGTAGGCGCGGTCCCCGCGAATGCCGCGGGCGCCGATGCCGCCGCCGGGCACAATTCCGAACTTGCTCGCCAGCTGCACCTCATCACGCCGGGTGGCGATGAACCGGGCTATGGTCTGCTCACTGAGTCCGTTGCCGTAGACGTTGGCGGTGTCGATGAAGGTGATGCCGCTGTCCACGGCATGGCTGAGGGTGCGCAGGGCGTCACCGGCATCGATGGCACCGTAGACCGGGGTGAGTGACATTGCGCCATAGCCCTGTCGGCTGACGCTGAACCCGTCTCCGAGCCTGACATCGGTGAGGGCGGCGGCGGCGAGGCTCGGCTGATGGTCTGTGCGCGCGGCGGCGAGAGGTGTCATTCGGTCAGGTTAGCCGCCGTAACCGGCGTGCACCGCCCGTGGCACTGGCTACGGGGACTCGGGCAGCAGCAACGCGGTGCGCTGGCGCAGCCGCCGGGCCACGTCGGGGTCGCGCGAGGTGCGGGTGGCCGGCTGGCGCACCGGGGCGCCGCGCACCAGAAACCGGGGCCCGAGGTAGTCTCCACCGGAGAGGGTGCGGTCCAGCACCGCGCGCACGGTCGGGTACGCGCCCCGGTGCTTGCCCTGCGCACCGACCAGCAGCTGCAGCCCGTCGAGCACGCGCTTGCGCGGCCGCACATCGTTGACCCCGGGGATGCCGGGGGTCAGCCCCGAAATGGAGTATCCGGGATGCACGACCAGCGATTCAATGCCCGCGGGGCCGCCCTGGCCGCGCTCGCGCAGCCGACGGTCCAGATCGAAACCGTACACCTGGGAGGCGATCTTCGACTGCGCGTACGCCTTCCAGCCGCTGTACGCGCCCTCCAGCTGCAGGTCGTCGAGAGACGAGTCCATGATGCGGGAGATCACCGACCCCAGCGACACCACCCGGCTGCCCGGAGTGCGGCCCAGAACCGGCAGCAGCCCTTCGGTGAGCTGCACATGGCCGAGGTAGTTCGTGGCGAGAACCAGCTCGCTGCCGTCGAGGGTCACGCAACGGTCCACGGGTGGATGCACGATGCCCGCATTCAGAATCAGAGCGTGCAGCTGCGGCAGCCGCCCCAGCACGTCGACGGCGTGCTGCACGTCGACGGCGTCGGCCACGTCGAGACGCAGCGTCGACACGGATGCGCCCGGAACGCGTTCCCGAATGCGGGTCGCCGCGATCTCGGCCCGCGCCGCATTGCGACAGGCGAGCACCACGTGCGCGCCGGTGGAAGCGAGCTGCTCGCTCGTGAAATAGCCCAGGCCCGCGTTGGCGCCGGTGACCACGAAGGTCTTGCCCGGCCGGCCCGGCAGCCGGCGCGGATTCCAGAACACGCGGCGCTCTAGTTCGTGGGCCGGGCCACGTCGCCGGCGATGCGCACGTGGTGGTGGATGACCTCCGCGATGATGAAGTTCAGAAACTTCTCGGCGAACGCGGGGTCGAGATGCGCCTCGGCGGCCAGGCCCCGCAGCCGCTCAATCTGCTTGAGCTCCCGGGTCGGGTCTGCGGCCGGCAGCCCGTGCTCCGCTTTGAGCCGGCCGACCTGTTGGGTGAACTTGAAGCGTTCCGCCAGCAGGTGGATAAGGGCGGCATCGATATTGTCGATACTCTCGCGAAGACTGGTCAGCTGGTCGATCGCGGCGTCTCCGAGGTCATCGGGCGATTCTTCGTGTGCGGCCATACTTCGAGAGTAAGGCATGGACAGGGGAAGCCCGACGGCCCCCGCGTCGACGGCCCGGCCGGCCCGCGCTACCAGCGTCGTCTCAGGCGGTTCTGAGCGAGCAGAATCCCCAGCAGCACGAGCAGCGCCCCGGCCGGTTCATGCCAGGAGAAGGTCTCCGCCAGCACCAGCACCCCGAGGGTGACGCCCACGACCGGGGTGACGTAGGTGACCGTGGAGGTGCTCGTGGGCCCCCAGGCCCGAAACACGTTGATGTGCCAGATGTAGGCCAGGCCGGTGCCGAGCGCTCCGAGCGCCAGCAGGCACAACACGATGGTCGGGGTGAGGCTCACCGGCTGCCAGGCCAGCACCGGTGTCAGCGCCAGCATGATCAACCCGGCCAGGCCGATATTCAGGAACGCGAAGGTGACCCCGGCAATGGGCCGTCCGCTGAGAAACCGGCGGGTGTACCCGAAGGTGAATCCGTAGCAGATCACGGCGCCGAGGCAGGCCAGCTGACCCCAGAAATCTCCGGTCAGCGACGTCTGCTGCCAGGGCGCGATGATCACGACGACCCCGAGAACGCCCGCCAGAACCCCCACCAGCTGCGCCCGGCCCAGCCGTTCCACGCGAAACACCAGCGTCACCATCACCGCGGTCATGAGGGGGGTCACCGCGTTGTAGATGCTGGCCAGGCTCGATGAGACGAACTGCTCTGCCCAGGCGAAAAGCAGGTGCGGCGCCACACAGCCGGTGACCGCGATGACCAGAAAGTGCAGCCAGACGGATACCTCCCTCGGCAGCACCGGGCCGCCGGCCAGTCGGGGCCTGGTGACGAGCACGATCAGGCCGAGGGTGACACCGCCGAGCACGAGCCGTGACCAGGCGACCTGCCCGAAACTCACCCCGTCGAGGGCGATCTTGATGAACAGAAAGCTGGCCCCCCAGACCAGGCCCATTCCGAGGAATTGCAGGGTGATCAGGTTCCGGGAAGCGCTCGAGAACCGCCTACCGGAACCGATACGACACCGAACGCCCCTCGAAGGCCCCCAGCCGGGCGTCGAGGCCGGTGCGCACCGCGGGCCATTCGTCTTTGAGGATCGAGTACACGGCGGTGTCCCGCCAGGTGCCGTCGGCGCGTGGCCGGTCCCGGCGCAGCACACCCTCGAACGTGGCCCCGATGCCGAGGATCGCCGTGCGGGATCGTGTGTTGATGGCATCCGCCTGCAGCCGCACGCGCCCGAAGCCGCTGTCGAAGGCGTGACCGAGCGCGAGCAGTTTCGTCTCGACGTTCACCGCCGTGCCCCAGACGCGCGGGTCGTATGCTGTCCAGCCCAGATGGGCGGTTTCGTTCACGAGGTCGATGTCGCCGAGCGTGGTGGTGCCGACCAGGTCGCCGTCGTTGGGCCCGCCGAGCAGGCGCACCGCGTAGGGCATGCCTTCCCACTGAAAATAGTCGTCGGCCCAGGTGGTGAAGCGGTCGAGGCTGGTCTGCAGCGCAGCGGGCCCGCCGCCGTAGCCGTGTTCGAAGACGGCGGGGTGCGCGATGGCGCGATACAGCTCGGGAATCGCGTCGCCGCCGAGGCGCTGCAACTGCACGAAACGACCGCGCAGAGACGCAGACGGAGGGCGTTGTGCAATCACCCACAAAGTGTAACCCCTGCCCGGGCCGGCGCGGCCTCGGGCAGGGAGGCGCCGGGCCTAGTCCTCGATGAGGTCGTGACGCACGATGACCGCGTCACGGCCGGGGCCGACCCCGATGACAGAGATGCGCGAACCGCTGATGGTTTCGAGGTACAGCACGTAGTCCTGGGCGTTTTGGGGCAGGTCGGTGAAGGTGCGCGCGCCGGTGATGTCTTCGGTCCAGCCCGGAAGGTTCTCGTAGATCGGGGTGGCGTGGTGGAAGTCCGACTGCGAGACGGGCACCTCGTCGATGCGCACGCCGTCGACCTCGTAGGCGACGCAGACGGGGATCTCGGCCAGGCCGGTGAGCACGTCGAGTTTGGTGAGCACGAAGTCGGTGACGCCGTTGATTCGCGCCGTGTAGCGGGCGATCGGGGCGTCGTACCAGCCGCAGCGGCGCGGGCGCCCGGTGGTGGTGCCGAATTCGAAGCCGTTGGCGCGCAGGAACTCGCCGGAATCGTCGAAGAGTTCGGTGGGGAACGGTCCGGCGCCCACCCGTGTGGTGTACGCCTTGACCACGGCGATGATGCGGTCGATACGGTTGGGCGCGATGCCGGAACCGGTCACGGCACCGCCCGAGGTCGCGTTCGACGACGTGACGAAGGGATACGTGCCATGGTCCACGTCGAGCATCGTGGCCTGGCCGCCCCCGAAGAGCACCGTCTTATCGGCGTCGAGGGCCTGGTGCAGCAGCAGGGCGGTGTCGGCGACCATGGGGCGCAGTCGGTCCACGTAGGTGAGCAGTTCGGCGACGATCTCGTCGACCTCGATGGCGCGGCGGTTGAAGATCTTCACCAGCAGGTGGTTCTTCTGGTCGAGAGCGCCCTCCACCTTCTGACGCAGGATGTTCTCGTCGAAGAGGTCCTGCACACGGATCCCGACCCGGTTGATCTTGTCGGCGTAAGCCGGGCCGATACCGCGACCGGTGGTGCCGATCTGACGCTTGCCGAGAAAGCGCTCGGACACCTTGTCGAGGGTGCGGTGGTACTGCGTGATGATGTGCGCGTTAGCGCTGACGCGCAGCTTGGACACGTCCACACCGCGGGAGCTGAGCGCATCGAGTTCTTCGAAGAGCACCTCGATGTCGACGACGACACCGTTGGCTATCACCGGGGTCACGCCGGGGGTGAGGATTCCGGAGGGCAGCAGGTGCAGCGCGTACTTTTCGTCACCGACCACGACGGTGTGACCGGCATTGTTGCCGCCGTTGAATTTGACGACATAGTCGACCCGGCTGCCCAGAAGGTCAGTCGCCTTGCCTTTACCCTCGTCGCCCCACTGGGCGCCGATCAGTACGATCGCGGTCATAGCTAGTTCTCTCCTCGAATAACAAAAGTCTCGGTCGGCGGGGCCGGGTCGTGCGCCGGTGATGCTGCGGCGATGATGCTCGCAACGGCGGTCGGGTCGGCATCCGTGAGGAAAGTACTCAGACGCTCGACTTCGCTGGTCTCGCCGATTTCGGCGGCACCGCGACGCAGCGCGAACAGGGCGCGCAGCACACCCCGGTTGGGTTCGTGACGCCACGGCACCGGGCCGTGGCCCTTCCAGCCGGCCTTGCGCAGGGCATCGAGCCCGCGGTGGTATCCCACTCGGGCGTAGGCATAGCTTTCCAGCACCCGGCCCTCGGCATAGGCGGCATCGGCGAGCTCTGCCCAGGCCAGGGACGAGGTCGGATGGTCCGCCACGACGGCGGCGATGTCACGCCTACCGGTTCGCCGAAACGCCTCGAGCACCTCCGCTTCTGCGGGGAGGAGAGTCTCGGGCTGCTGGAACAAATTATCGCCGGTCACACTCGAGTCTATCGCGGCGTCTGAGCCATACCTGCGAACGACTCCGCCAACCCGCCCCCGAGACAGCTCAGACCGGGGTCTGTTGCCGCGCGGCCACCCGCCACCCTCCGTCGGCGAAGACGTAGGTCGTGGAGATGAGCAGCTCCACCATGTCAGCGGCCCGGCGGGTCACCGCCCGGTACACGAGCACGCCGGCATGCTCTCCGAGCCGAACCACGGCCGGATCGCGAATGCCGTAGTTCTCCCAGACGGGAAGGTCTGCGAAGTAGGCGCCGACCTGGTCACGGGTCAGCACTGCTCCCGGCACGATCATGAGGGCGTCGTCGGTCATCTCGCGGCGAAAGTACTCACCGCCCCGGCCGGCCAGGACGGCCGCCCAAGCGGCGTTTTCCTCGTGCAGCAGTCGGGCGGGCAGATCGTCGGTGATCTCAGTCATGACCACACGGTAGCGCCTCGCGGCCGCACGTGGGGAAAGAAATCCGCCGCCGCCCGAAACGGCCTAGAAGTGGTGCTGCAGCACCCAGTTGTGCATCGTGACGGCCGCCGCGGCCGAGGCGTTCAGGGACCGGGTGGAGCCGAACTGGCTGATCTCGACCACGGCATCCGCCGACTCGATGGCCGCCTCGGACAAGCCGGGGCCTTCTTGCCCGAACAGGAGCACACAGCGCTCGGGAAAACTGAAGGTCTCGATGATGACCGATCCGGGCACATTGTCGACGGCGATGATCGACAGGCTGTTCTCAGCCGCCCAGACCACGAAGGCGGCGACATCGGGGTGGTGCAGCACATGCTGGTAGCGGTCGGTCACCATGGCGCCGCGCTTGTTCCAGCGTTTGCGGCCGATGATGTGCACGGTGTCGGCGGCGAACGCATTGGCGCTGCGCACGATCGAGCCGATGTTCATGTCGTGCTGCCAGTTCTCAATGGCCACGTGAAACGGATGCCGGTGCTGATCCAGGTCAGCCACGATCGCGGCCATCGTCCAGTACCGGTACCGGTCGATCACGTTGCGGGTGTCGCCGCGCTCGAGCAGCTCGGGGTCGTAGTACTCCTCGGTGGGCAGCTCCCCCGGCCAGGGGCCCACGCCGTGGGTGGTCAGTTCGGGCGTGGGGCTTGGAGTGTCAGTCACCCCTCAAGGTTAACCGCTACGACCCGGAGCCGAGCCCGGAGTTTCGGCTCACCGAAAAAGAGACTACTATTTCGGTATGCCGAAATCATGCCGATCCCTGCTTGGAGCGGGGGCGTTGCTCATCGCCGCGGCGTTCGCCCTCACCGGATGCGCGGCGCCCCCGCCGCAGCCCAGCGACACGGCCACCGCGGGCACAGACAGCCGCCCCCTCGTGCTGACCTCGTTCACGGTTCTGGCCGACATGGTGCGCGAGGTGGCCGGTGAGGCCGTGCAGGTCGAGTCCATCACCAAGGTCGGGTCTGAAATTCACGGCTACGAGCCCACCCCGTCTGATCTCACCCGCGTCAGGGACGCCGATCTGGTGTTTCACAACGGTCTGGGTCTCGAGGCCTGGTTCGGGCAGTTCACGGCGGGCGTCGACGTGCCGATCGTGACGCTCAGCGATGGCATCGAGCCCCTCGCCATCACGGTCGGTGAGTATTCGGGCAAGCCGAACCCGCACGCCTGGATGTCGCCGACCGCCGGAGCGGTCTACGTGGCGAACATCGCCGCCGCCCTCACCGAGCTGGTGCCGGAGTCCGCGGAACGCATCACCGCCAACGCCGCCGGGTACACGAGCGAACTCGCGGCGCTCAGCGACGAACTGACCGAGGTGATCGCCGACGTTCCCCCCGCCCAGCGCATGCTCATCACCTGCGAGGGCGCGTTCAGCTACCTGGCCCGGGATGTGGGGCTTGAGGAGGGGTATCTCTGGGCAGTCAACCAGGAAAGTCAGGGCACTCCCCAACAGGTCGTCAGCCTGATCGACACGGTGCGCGAGCGCCAGGTGCCGGCGGTGTTCTGCGAGTCCACGGTCAGTGCCGCGTCTCAGCAGGTGGTCGCCGATGAGTCCGGTGCGGTCATGGGGGGAACCCTGTACGTGGATTCCCTGTCTGACGGGGCCCCGGTGCCGAGCTATCTCGAGCTGCTGCGCTATGACATGCGCACCATCGCCGCGGGGCTGAGCTCATGACCGTGCCCGTCGCCCCGACACGCGTCACCGCCCGGCGCCCGCCGGCGCCGGCGCCCGCCATCGAGATGCGCTCCGTCACCGTGCGCTACGGCGACGTCACGGCGCTCGACCGTGTCACCCTGTCGGTGGACGGTGCCCAGATCATCGGGCTCATCGGCATGAACGGCTCCGGCAAGTCCACTCTCTTCAAGGCTCTGATGGGGCTTGCCCGACCCGATTCCGGCACGATTTCCCTGTTCGGGTCGGATGCGAAACGGGCACGCCTGGCCAACCAGCTGGCGTACGTGCCGCAATCCGAGTCCGTCGACTGGGATTTTCCGCTCTCGGTGCGGGACGTGGTCATGATGGGCCGCTACGGTCGGCTCGGAATCACTCGGCGCCCGCGCGCGGTC
>JAWOHA010000119.1:0-3739 GCA_046496385.1 Cryobacterium sp.
CGGGAGCGGCCGGCCAGGCCCGCGGGACCGCTGCCTGCCGTGTGCACAGGGATGCCGCGGCGTCCAAGCGAACGCGTGGCAGCAAGGGCGCTCCGCGCGTCGGCATCGAGAACGAGGGCTGGCACGGGCGGGTTGGCTCCCGGGTGGGCGGTCGGCTGGCCGGCATCTTAGCAAAAGAAAGGGCGGCGCCCATGCTGAGGCGCCGCCCTTTGGCGAGCTTTGCGGCCTGGAGAGGGCTGCGATCACCGCGGCGCGGTGCGCACACGGCCCGATCAAATCGTCTTGCTGACCTCCGCGGACGGCGTACTTTCCATCCCCTCGCTGTCGATCGCAATGACGGCAAAGTACCAGGTTCCTGCCCCCGGGCCGTCCGTGAAGCAGCGTGTCAGGCCGGACTTGTCCAGCTCGATCAAAAGTTTGGAACCCGCCTCACAGTTCGGGTCGCATGTTGTGGCGGCGGGGCGCCCGCTAGTTCAGGCACCCCGCCACTTCGCTGTCCTCGTGATCCCCTACTGGATCGGGAACCTCCACTGCACGGCCTCGAAGATCGGGTCCTCGGCGTTCTGGTGATCGCCATCGTACTGCAGCAATAGTGGCTCCGAGCTGCTGAGCACGTCAAACTCATACGTGCGGTTCAGCGTACCGCCCGGCTGTATGCTGGTCGGGAAGATGAACTGGTTCACCGGGGAGGCGTTGGTGAAATAGAGCCTCAGGCTGCCCTCGAGAATCGGGGCGGCCGTCTTGTTTTCCTGCGTGTAGGTGGCCGTGTAGCGAATGAAGCCGTTGCCAAGGTCCTGCACCGTGAACGCGTCCAGCGTCACGGTGATGTCGTTGCGCGCCAGGTACGGCTCGCCGATGACATTGTTCGCGAAGGCGGTGACGCTCACGGTATCCGGCGCGCTGTCCAGTGTGCCGTCGTTCACCACCAGTGACGCAACGTAGACGCCAGCCACGTCGGCGCTGAAGGTCGGCGAGGCGGTGGTCGGGTTGGCCAGGGTCGCCGCGCTGCCCGTGGGCTGCGTGGTCAGGCTCCAGGCATAGGTCAGCGCGTCCCCATCGGCGTCGGAGCTCGCGCTGCCGTCGAGGGTCACGGTGTCGCCTACGACGACCTGCTGCGCCGGTCCGGCATCCGCGATGGGCGCGGAATTGCCGGTGGCTGCCGTGATCGTGACGGTGTCCGGCGTGCTGTTCACCTGCCCGTCGTTCACGACCAGGCGAACCTGGTACACACCCGCCACGTCCGGCTGGAAGTTCGGGCTGACCGTCGTGGCGCCGGCGAGGGTCGCCGTGCTGCCGGTGGGCCGCGACGTGAACGACCAGGAATACGCCAGCGCATCGCCGTCCGGGTCGCTGCTGCCCGCGCCGTTCAGGGTGACGGTGGCCGGGATCGTGACGTTCTGGTCCGGGCCGGCATTGGCCACGGGCGGCGCGTTCGCGGTGCTGCCCGTGATCGTGACGGTCGAAGGCGCGCTGTTGGTCGCGCCGTCGTTGACCACCAGCGACGCGACGTAGGTTCCTTCGACGTCCGCGGTGAACGTCGGCATCGGGTTCGCGGGGTTGGAGATCGTCGCCGTGCTCCCGGGCGGCCGGGTCGGCAGGGTCCATGCATAGGTCAGCGTCGCGCCGGGGGCGGCGGTGGTGCTGCCGGTGCCGTCGAGCGTGACGACCGCAGGGACGATGACGCTCTGGTCGGGCCCTGCATCCGCGACCGGGGCCGTGCTCGGGGCTGTCGCCGTGATGGTGACCGTCGCCGGCGCGCTGTTCACCGTGCCGTCGCTGACGACCAGCGAGGCGGTGTAGGTCCCCGCCATGTCGGCCGTGAACGTCGGCTGCGCGGTGGTCGCGCCGGACAAGGTCGCGGTGCTCCCGGTAGGCCGCGTCGGGAGGGTCCACGCGTAAGTCAGCGGATCGCCGTCGGCATCCGAACTGGCGCGCCCGTCGAGCGTCACCAGCATGCCCGTGGTGACGGACTGGGCGGGGCCGGCGTTCGCTATCGGGGCGCGGTTGGTCGTAGTGCCTCCGCCTCCACCACCGCCGCCGCAGGCCGCGAGCATGAGGGCGGCCACGGCGCCGATGAAGATCCCCGGCAGCTTGAACGTATTCATGATCATTTCTCTTCCTTTAAGAGCGAGAAAAAGGCCCGCCTTGCAGCGAAGCACGCCCTTCTATCATAGACCGGATGGCCAAAGTTTGATCCCCGTCACATTTTGCGACGAATTTATCTAAAAGTCGGGAATCTTTACAGAAAATTTTGTGTTTTTTCAGCAACATAGGAGCGGGTTTGCGTCAAATTGTCGCGCCTGGCCGCCCCCGGCAAGAGCCTGATTTGCATGTGAAAAACCGCGCTGGGTGGCGAGAAATTGACCGCGTCTGAGGGGGCGAAAATGGGCCGGGTGAGTCCTCTCGGTGACGTCGAGGTACCTTACGAATCCACCATGTCGTGCGGTTTGCCCGGAGACAGAGCACCGAAACTCTCTGTTTTCAATGCGATTTTTCACGCATGGCACAGTTTATGCAGCATTACTGGTGAAGATGTTTTTACCCCCCGTATGGAGATGAATCATGAAAACAATGAAAAGCTACCTTGGCACAGTCGCCGCAGTTTCCCTGCTGCTGGTGAGCGGCGCGGTCAGCGCCGCGCCGATCCAGGGTGACGTAACGTTCACCGGCTCCTGGGAACCAAGGGCTGCTGATACGACCACGAAAGTGAGCATTCCTAATGCGGTGCACATCGCGTTCCTCGCTGCTGAGGTTGATGCTGCCCTCGGCGACTTCGCGGGTTCCGAGGGGCCCGCCGATTACACTGATTTTACGTTCGATCCCTTCACCGGACCGATTGTTCCGCTGTGGACGATCGTGGCGAACGGGATTACCTTCTCGTTTACTCTGGAGGCAGTCACAGTCGGGTTACAGACCAATACGCTGCTGGTCCTGCAGGGCACTGGTACCGTCATCGCCAGCGGTCCTGGTTCTGCTGGTTTCGATCCCACGGCCTTCTTTTGGGAGTTCTCCGGCAATGACACCGGGTCAATCCTTTCGTTCTCCGCTATTGCGGCCAATGTTGCCGATGTTCCCGAGCCGTCAGTCGTCGGCCTGCTGGGCCTCGGCCTGATCGCCATGGGTGCGGTGGGCGTGCGTCGTCGCAGCGCAGCGCGCAAGGCCTGATCCCGGTTGACCCCCTCAATCCGGGTTTGAGCCACGCGACAAGGTAGCTCATTCGCTGTCTTAAGGAAGCCACCCCACCCGGGGTGGCTTTTTTTTGGGCGCTTTCAGCCGATGGTCTTGCTGGCCGGGGCGGATTTCGCGCTCTCGAATCCCTTGCGGTCGTAGGCGGTGACCGAGAAGTACCACGTGCCCTGGTCCAGGTTGTCGATGAACTGGCTGGTCTGCCCTGGATTCGTGACTTCGATGATATAGCCCGCCGGGTTCGGGTCCTTGCCAAAATACACGCGGTAGCCGGCGAGATCCTGGAGCGGGCTGCCGTCGGTGCGCTCGGTCGGCGGATACCAGCTCACGAGTGCGGAGCCGGGCCCCGAGGGGCGCTCGTCCTGGGCGGGTTCGATGGACTCGAGCGACTTACCGTCGCAGCCGGCGAGCAGGAAGGTGCCGAGCAGGGTCGACAGGAGCAGGAAGGTACGCGTATGGGACATAGTGCGAGGGCTCTCCGGCATGACTGCAGGGCCAAGGGGTGGCGGATGGCGGAGCATTCGACCAGCGCGACGTCCACCGGGCAACTTGA
>JAWOHA010000302.1:0-4096 GCA_046496385.1 Cryobacterium sp.
GCGTGAGGCGACCGCGCCCCGACATCCACCACTCGTGCGACATGAGCGCAGAGATCTGATCAGATGGGATGTCTGTTGCTGGAAGGCTACGGGGCCGGGATCCCGTGCACCACGGCGGGTTGCTGGGGCAGATTCGGGCTGCTTTCTTGCTTGACTCCGCCCTTTCTCGTGGAAGCGTCAGGCACCAGGGAGCGCCGCTGTCGCGAAATCATGAGTGGCGGGATCGCTGACGGCGCCGTCGGAGACGATGCCGACCTTCGCGCCGGCTCCCGAGTCGGCGAAACGGTAGGCCTCAGCCGCATCCGTGAGGCGGTAACGGTTCGTGACGATCCGCTCGGGGTGCAGGCCCCACCGGTCGAGGTTCTGGAGCAGCTCGCTCATGCGGTGGGTGCTCGACACCCATGAGCCGATGATGGTGATCTGCTTGTGGATGATCTCTTCGCTGACCTGCGTGGTGAGGGTCCCGCCTTCCCCGACGAGCACGGTGCGTCCCCACCGGCGGGTGTGCTTCAGGGTTGTCGCCTGCCCAGCCCCGCTGCCCGAGCAGTCCACGGCGACGTGCGCGCCGGACGGGAGGGCGAGGAGCAGCTCGTCGACCGCGACAGCTGCGGTGACCGCACCCAGGTCGAGAGCCTGCTGGCGGCGGTGCGCGTCGGGGTCGGTGCCCACGACGACCGTCACGCCGAGCGCGCGCGCGAGCAGGCCTGCCGCCAATCCGACCGGGCCGAGACCGGTGATGAGCACGGTGTCGGCGCCGCTCGTGTCGGCTCGGCGGAGCGCCTCGTACGCGGTTCCGAACCCGCACGCAACGCATGCCCCGTCCAGGTAGGTGAGCGAGTCGGGCAGCTCAAGCAGGTCGCCCTCCTCGGCGAGCAGATACTCAGCGTGCCCGCCGTCCCGCTGCCAGCCGTAGGCCTGGCGGGTGTCGGAGGTGCAGCCGATCATGTACCCGTGCCGGCACTCGTCACATTTGCCGCAGCCGCTGATGTGATAAACCACACGCCGGTCTCCGACCTTGGTGCTCGTGCAGGCTTCACCCACGGCGACGACCTCGCCGCACGGTTCGTGGCCGCCGACAACACCCTGGTAGGCCTCGGGCCCAGACCCGAGGTGCTCCCGGTAGATCGCCCGCAGGTCGCTGCCGCAGATCGTGGACGCCCTCACGCGAAGGAGAACCTGACCGGGACCCGGGGTGGGAACCGGCACTGTACTGAGGTTGACCGTGCTGCCTCCCGGGAGGTAGACGGCGAGCATGGTGTCTCCCGGTGCCGGTGGCCGGGCCGGGTCCACCGCCATCATCTCGATGCCGCTCATTCTGACTCCAAATCCTTGTCGAGTTGTGTCGTGCACCGGTGGTCTCCGCCGCCTGGCCGATAGCTCACAGTACAATTCCCACGCAGTGCGCGTGCACGGTTGGGCAAGATACGCGTATCCTCGCTCAAATGAGCATGGGTGGTGAATTTTTTCCGGAAGACCAGCTGAGCGCGAGCGCGGCCACGCTGTTGTTGGAGATCGGACGGCGGCACTATGTCGACGACGTCTCCTTTTCCGACCTCGCACGCGACCTCGGATTGAGCCGCTTCAAGGTGGCGCGTCTGGCGAAGGAGGCCCGCGCCCGTGGGCTCATCCAGATCTCCGTGCGGGCCCCGCAGAGCATCGACTTGGCGGCGGCTGATGACCTCCGTCTCGCGTGGCCCCAGTTGGTCGAGACGATCGTGGTCCCGACCCCGGACAGCGAATCGGGGGTGACGCTGAGGGGCGCTCTCGCCGCGGCGGCCGCCCAACTGGTCATGGAGCGCACTGTCACGACCGACGTTCTCGGGCTGGCCTGTGGCCGCACCATCAATGAAGCGGCCAGCCTCATCACCCGGCTGCCACCGTGCACGATCGTGCAGCTCACCGGTGTCACGTCGGCGTCCGTGGCCGACAGCTCGATCCGAGCCATGCAACGGGTTGCCGCGATCTCCCGCGGCCGCTCCTTTCCGATCTACGCGCCCATGCTGCTGGATAATCCAGCCCTCATCGCTGCCCTGGCGCGCGAGCCAGGCATCGCAGCGGCCCAGTCTCGGTTCCCGCAGCTCACGCGTGCGCTTGTCACCATCGGGGCGTGGTCGGACACCGAGTCAACGCTGTTCGCCGCCTGCACAGCGCAACAGCGCGAGCAGCTCAGTGAAGCCGGGGTCGTGGCGGAGTTCACGGGTCACTTACTGAACGCCGCAGGAGACGTCGTCGGACGGAACCTGACCAGCCGGTGCCTCACCGTGCCCCTGAAGGACCTTGTCAGGGTTCCCGAGCTGATCGTCGTCGCCGGCGGTGCCGCACGGGTCGACGCACTGGGGGCGGCGCTCCGCTCCGGCCTGGTCACACGCCTGATCACGGACAGCCGAACAGCGACAGCGCTGGCCGTGCCGGCCTGACAAAACCGTGGCGGGCGTTGAAACAAGACACGCACACCTGCGCCGAATCACCGCCACCTAATACAAGAGACCTCGTGCGCTCGTCCCTCCCGCCGCTCGAGCTCCCGCTGCTCGAGCTCCCGCTGGTCGAGGCCGAGCTTGCGAGGATCGAGACCTCGCGCGCTCGCTCCTCCCGCCGCTCGAGGCCGAGCTTGCGAGGATCGAGACCTGGTGCGCTCGCCCCCTCCCGCCGGTCGAGGCCGAGCTTGCGAGGATCGAGACCTGGTGCGCCGCCCTCCGGACTGGATTTTCGGGTTTGTCGTGCGTGGTCTCGATCCCTCGCAGGCTCGGGCCTCGACCGGCGGGGTGCTCGGGTCTCGACCGGCGGGGGTCGCCCCTCCCGCTGGTCGAAGCGCGAGGAACGAGGATCGAGACCTCGTGCGTTCGCCCCTCCCGCTGGTCGAGACCTCGTGCGCTCGCCCCCTCCCGCTGGTCGAGGCCGAGCTTGCGAGGATCGAGACCTGGTGCGCCGCCCTCCGGACTGGGTTTTCGGGTTTGTCGTGCGTGGCATTGACCGGCGGGACTCTCGGGCTTGTCAGCGGCAGCAAGTACCATTGACCCGTGGTTACCGCCCTGTATCGCCGTTACCGGCCAGAGTCCTTTGCCGATCTCATCGGACAGTCCCAAGTGACTGAGCCCCTGATGACCGCGCTGCGCACCAACCGGGTCAACCATGCCTACCTGTTCAGCGGTCCGCGCGGCTGCGGTAAGACCACCAGCGCCCGCATTCTGGCGCGCTGTCTGAACTGCGCCGAGGGCCCCACCGACACCCCCTGCGGCGTCTGCCCCAGCTGCGTGGAACTCGCCCGCGACGGCGGCGGCTCCCTCGACGTGGTCGAAATCGACGCGGCCAGCCACAACGGCGTCGATGACGCCCGCGACATTCGCGAGCGCGCCATCTTTGCCCCGGCCCGCGACCGCTACAAGATCTTCATCCTCGACGAGGCGCACATGGTCACCCCGCAGGGCTTCAACGCGCTGCTGAAAATCGTCGAAGAGCCGCCGGAGCACGTGAAGTTCATCTTCGCGACCACCGAACCCGAAAAAGTGATCGGCACCATCCGCTCGCGCACCCACCACTACCCGTTTCGGCTGGTGCCGCCCGGGCCGATGCTCGAATACGTGCAGCAGATGTGCGAAAGCGAGAACATGCAGGTCGCGCCCGGCGTGCTGCCGCTCGTGGTGCGCGCCGGCGGCGGATCGCCCCGCGACACCCTGTCGCTGCTCGACCAGCTCATGGCCGGCAGCGACGCCGACTCGATTGAATACGATCGCGCCGTGGCGCTGCTCGGGTACACGAGCGCGGCGCTGCTCGACGAGGCGATCAACGCGATCGGCATGCGCGATTCCGCGGCGGCGTTCGACGCCGTCGACCGGGTGATTCAGACCGGCCAGGACCCGCGCCGTTTCGTTGAAGATCTGCTCGAGCGCATGCGCGACCTGATTCTGGTGGCGGCCACGTCGGCGGCCGCCGCCGCGGCCGTGCTGCGCGGCGTTCCGCACGACGAGCTCGACCGCATGGCCACGCAGGCCGGGCAGTTCGGTGCCGCCGAGCTGTCGCGCACCGCCGACATACTCAACGCCGCCCTGAGCGAAATGGGCGGCGCCACGTCGCCCCGGCTGCACCTCGAGCTCATGAT
>JAWOHA010000321.1:0-2946 GCA_046496385.1 Cryobacterium sp.
GATTCGCCCGTGCGAATCGCGAATCGAAAGCACGAGCGCAATGATGGCGGTCGTGCTTTCGATTCGCGATTCGCGCGGGCGAATCACGCTTATTGAGTCCTGGGGCGACGAGGATGACGGCGCCTTTGTCGACCCCGCGTAGCGGCAATTCGTTGCAACGACGCCACTCCCGACAGAGCCAGGTCCAGTACGTGGCGACATACTGGTGCAATGACTGAGCCAACCGGCATCCTGCGTTATGCCGCATTCACCACTGACCCCGAATGTTAGCGGCCATGCCAAACTGCCCACAGGCGGCCACGGAACTGCCCGCTGACGGCCAGTAGAACTGCCCATTGGTGGCCATGAGATCTGCCCACTTCTTGTTCTAAACCCCGCTGCTTAAGCGGCGGGAGCCTCTCCCTGGGGTTTGATTGCGGTGTCTAAGACGCATCAAAGTCGCCCAGGAAGAGGCCCTGAATGAAGCATGACGGAGAAATCATGGAAATACTCGCTGCCTACGATCTAACAAAATCGTTGCGCGCCACAGCCGAGCTGACCGGCTGCTCGCACCACACCGTCGCCCGCCACGTCGAGGCCCGCGATGCGGGCAAGCCGATCGCTGAGCCGGCGTATCGGGGCCGGGTCACGGACCCGTTCCTGCCCAAGATCGAGGAATGGGTCGAGGCGTCTAAGGGCAAGATCCGCGCCGACCGGGCCCACGACAAACTCCTCGCCCTCGGCTACACGGGGTCTGAGCGCTCGACACGGCGCGCGGTCGCTCAGGTCCGTGTCGCCTACCGTTTTGGTCGGGTCCGGGTGCATCGGCCGTGGATCACGGAGCCGGGGATGTGGTTGCAGTATGACTTCGGCGATGGCCCCGTCATCGACGGTCGCAAGACGGTGTTGTTCGTGGCCTGGCTGGCGTGGTCGAGGTTCCGGGTCGTGATCGCCCTCCGGGACCGGACGGCCCCGACCGTGTTCGCGGCCCTGGATCGCACGCTCCGCGTTCTCGGCGGCGCCCCGACCTATGTCCTCACGGACAACGAGAAAACGGTCACCGTTTCCCACGTCGCCGGCGTCCCGGTGCGCAACCAGCAGACCGTGGACTTCGCCCGCCACTACGGCATCACCGTGTTGACTTGCCAGCCGGCGGACCCGGCCAGCAAGGGCGGATCGGAATCCTCGGTCAAGGTCGCCAAGGCCGACATCGTGCCCAGAGACACCAACCTACGCCCGGAATACGCGTCGTTCGCGGAGATCGAAGCGGCCTGCGAAGCGTTCATGGACGAGGTCAACAACCGGGAGCACCGGGTCACGCGGCGCAAGCCCGCCGCGATGCTTGAGGAGGAACGGCCGCGGCTGCACCGGATCCCCGACACCGCTCACACCGTTTCCTTCGGCCTCTCCAGATCCGTCCCGGACAACACTCCGATGGTGACGTTCGAGAACGGCCAGTACTCGGTGCCCGCGTATCTGCTCGGCGCACAGGTCTTCGTCCGCAGCCACGGGATTGGCGAGGGCGAGCAGGTCATCGTCGTGCACCACGGCAGCGACGGTCCGGTCGAGGTCGCCCGGCACCTCCGGGCCCGGCCGGGCAGCCCGTCGATCGATGACGCGCACTTTCCCGACCACCGCGAGAGAATCCCCGGCGACTACGCGGTCAAGGCCCGCAGCGCCGCAGAGGCGGAGTTCCTGCGCATCGGCGCGGGCGCGAAGGCGTGGTTGCTTGAGGCCGCGGCGGCGGGCACGACTCGGATGAACGTGAAGATGGCTGACGCGGTGGCGCTGGCTAAGATCAGCGGCCTCACCGCCGTCGACGAGGCTCTGGGCGAGGCGGCGACCTACGGCCGCTTCGCGACCGGCGACCTCGCCTCGATCCTCGGATCGAACAGCTCCCGAACCTTGACCCATCGCGCTGACGAGGGGCAGTCGCTCGCGCAGGGCACCGCCGGCTGGGCGGCCATCGGCCGACCCATCACCCCGATGCTCGACGTCTCCGCCGACGATCTGGAGGAGAGCGCGTGAGCGTCACGGCCACGGCCGCGCCAGCCCTGCCGGCGGAGTTGGAGGCGTTGATGCGGCAGCTGAAGATGCCCTACGCCCGCGCCCTGGCACCCGAGCTGATCGCGACGGCGCGCGCCCAACGTTGGGAACCGGCCGAGGTCATCAAGGCCCTGTTCGTTGAGGAAGTCACCGGCCGATCTCGGTCCATGCTCGCCACCCGCCGGAAGGCCGCGGGCTTCCCGACCGGGAAAACCTTCGACACCTGGGACGAGTCCGCGTCTTCGATCCCGGTCCCAACGCAGCACGCCCTGCGAACCCTGGAATGGATCGGCCGGAAGGAGAACGTCGTCGTTTGCGGGCCCTCCGGGACCGGGAAAACCTTCTTCCTCGAGGCCCTCGGCCAGCAGGTCGTGGAAGCCGGGATGCGAGTCGCGTGGTTCCGCCTCGAGGACCTCGGTGCCCTGGTGCGCGCCCACCGCTCCGACGACTCCGTCAATCGTGTCGTCGCACGGATCCTCCGCGCCGATTTGATCGTGGTCGATGACATTGGGCTGCTTGAAGTCGGAGCCGACGCGGCCGAAGGGCTCTATCGGCTCGTCGATGCCGCTTACGAGAAACGCTCCATCGCGGTCTCCTCGAACCTGCACCCGGCCGGCTTCGACGCCCTCATGCCCAAGACCCTCGCGACCGCGACAGTCGACCGGCTACTCCACCACGCACACGTCTGCCAGACCTCGGGCGACTCGATCCGCCTCACCCAGGCCCTCGCCGGGAAGGGCGTCACCGCGATGAGTTAGACCGAGCGCGACCACGCATGGCCAACGCCACCAAACCCCAGGTGGGCAGATCTGTTGGCCATGAGTGGGCAGTTTTCATGGCCACCAGCGGGCATTTCTCGTGGCCGCCAGTGGGCCGTTCTTCATGGCCCTTGACACTCTTCCCACGAACCAGAGCCCGTTC
>JAWOHA010000023.1:0-10040 GCA_046496385.1 Cryobacterium sp.
GCCGAGGTGGCCCGCACCGGAACACTGGACTTTCTGACCGAGACGGCGAACATCCGCTCGGGCGACTGGAGCGTCGCTCCGGCACCGGTGCCGTTGCAGGACCGCCGTGTCGAAATGACCGGCCCGGCGTCCCCCGCCAAGATGGCCGTGAACGCCCTCAACTCCGGCGGCAAGGTCTGGCTGGCCGACCTCGAAGACGCCTGCACCCCCACCTGGCACAACGTGATCGACTCCCAGCTGGCCCTGCTCGACGCCGCCCGCGGCACGCTCTCCTTCACCTCGCCCGAGGGCAAGGAGTACACGCTGCGAACGGACGCCCCGCTCTCGGTTCCCGTGGTGCGCCCCCGCGGCTGGCACCTCGATGAACAGAACATCGTGATCGACGGCGCCCCGGCAATCGGCGCCCTGGTCGACTTCGGCCTGCACTTCTTCCACAACGCCGCGCAGCTGATCAGCACCGGCGGCGGCCCCTACTACTACCTGCCCAAGCTTGAAAGCCACCTCGAGGCCCGGCTCTGGAACGACGTCTTCGTCTTCGCGCAGAACGAACTCGGCATCGAGCAGGGCACCATCCGCGCCACGGTGCTCATCGAGACCATTCCGGCCGCCTTCGAAATGGATGAGATTCTCTACGAGTTGCGTGCACACGCCTCCGGTCTGAACGCCGGCCGCTGGGACTACCTGTTCAGCATGATCAAGTACTTTCGTGACGCCGGACCGGAGTTCGCGCTGCCCGACCGCGCCGACATCTCGATGACCGCGCCCTTCATGCGCGCGTACACCGAACTGCTCGTGAAGACCTGCCACCGCCGTGGCGCCTTCGCCATGGGCGGCATGGCGGCCGTCATTCCCAACCGCAAGGAACCCGAGGTCACCAAGGCCGCCTTCGACAAGGTGCGCGCCGACAAGACCCGCGAAGCCGGCGACGGCTTCGACGGCTCCTGGGTCGCGCACCCCGACCTGGTGCCGGTGTGCCTGGAGGTCTTCGACGGCGTGCTCGGTGAGCGCCCCAACCAGATCGACCGCCAGCGCCCCGAGGTGAGCGTGACCTCCGCCGACCTGCTCGACGTGTCGACCGCGCCCGGCCGCGCCACCGAGGCCGGCCTGCATGCCAACCTCTATGTGGCCGTGGCCTACATCGCCGTGTGGCTCTCGGGCAACGGGGCCGTCGCCATCCATAACCTGATGGAAGACGCCGCCACGGCCGAGATCAGCCGCTCACAGGTGTGGCAGCAGATTCGCAACGCCGTGGTACTCGAGGACACCGGCGCCACCGTCACCCGCGAGCTGGTGGCGCACATTCTCGCCGAGGAGACCGCGAGACTGCGCAGCGAGGTGAGCGAAGAACTCTTCGACACGTTCTACCAGCCGGCGAGCGCCCTCGTCGCCGACATCTGCCTGAGCGAGGAGTACACCGACTTTCTCACCGAGCCGGCCTATGACCTGCTCGTGAAGAACGCGGTCGCCGTCTAGGCGAAACATGGCACACCGGCCCGGGCGGCGCACATCAGCCTGCTGTGCGCCGCCCGGCCACGCCCTCGACGGCTGATTCTGGTCATCCGGCCGGCGATGGGGCGACGACCGTACCGGTGCGGCAGCTGGTCGGCACGCCGGCACGGAACGGATCTGCCGTCTCGGCCACCGGCCAGATCTCAGTCGTCAGCGGACACGCCCGAGGAGCGCCGTGGTGTTGCCGGGAACAGGGGCTTGCAGGTCGTGCAGACCTCCCCGCCCTGGTCGCTCTCCGAGACGGCACGGTGTTCGCTTGCCAATCGCTCGAGCAGCGCCCACACGAGCAGCACCAGCGCGGCGACGGCCACAACCGGGCGCGCACTCTGCGCGATCAGGGGCACGGCCTCCCGCACCTCGGTGGTGAAGTAGAGCGCCAGCAGGCCGAGCACCGGCCAGCGCACATCGCACCGTGTGGCTTGCCCGCCGATCGGGGCGTTGATGTAGCCGGCGACGATCAGTCCGATCAGACCGGCGCCGACCACCATCACGGCGTACGACCACCACGTTCCCGAAAAAGCTGCGCCTGAGCCCGTCAGGGACACGGAGCCCGACGCCACGGTCAGCACGGTCAGCACCCCGGCGAAGACGCCGGCAGCGATCAGACGTCGTTGTGCGGGCCAGGTGCGCAGTTGCGCGGGCATGCCCGAGATCTTCATGGCGGCGCGGTCTCCTTGGCTGTTGGCTGGGGGCGAGGCGGGGTGGGGTGGGAACTACTTGTGATCATACCCTATGGGGTATAAACTGGTCGGATGGCAACCATTGACACCACCGAGCAGTCCCTCGACCAGACCCTGACCGACAATTCCATCGTGCTGGTGGATTTCTGGGCCGCCTGGTGCGCCCCGTGCCGTAGTTTCGCGCCCACTTTCACCGCCGCGTCCGAGAAGCACCCCGATGTTGTGTTCGCCAAGGTCGACACCGAGGCCGAGCAGAACCTGGCCGCGGCCGCCGGCATCCGTTCGATCCCGACGCTGATGGCCTTTCGCGACAAGATTCTGGTGTTCTCCCAGCCCGGCGCCCTCAACGCCGCCGGCCTCGAAGACGTCATCGCCGGCGTGCGCGCTCTCGACATGGACGAGGTGCGCGCGAAGATCGCCGCGCAGGTCGCAGACGCCTGACCGACACCGGTTGCGGGCAGACACGCTGGTCTAGCCGTTACCCGGCAGCCGGATCGTCATCACGGTGCCCTCACCCGGAGCGGACACCGCCTCGATGGTTCCCCCGTGCCTGCTGACGATTTCACGCACCAGAGCCAGACCGATCCCCGACCCGGCGACCTGTTCGGCCGCACGGCCCCGCCAGAGCCGATCGAAGATGTGTGGAAGCTCGTCGCCGGCGATGCCGGGGCCGGTGTCGGCGACCCGAAGCACCGCCTGGCGAGCGTCCATGGCAACACCCACGCGAACCGTGTCTCCCGGGCGGCAGTACCGGGCCGCATTGGCGAGCAGGTTACCGACGACCTGATGCAGGCGATCAGCATCTGCCCAGACGACGACGGGGCTGCCCGCGTCGAGCGTCACGGTCACCTCGGCCGCCCGCAGCTCTGATTCGCGCACCGTCACTTCGTCGCGCACGATCTGCGCCAGGTCGACCGATTCCAGGCGCAGCGACAGCCCCGCCGTCTCGACCGCCGACAACTCGGCCAGGTCGGCCACCACCCGCCCCAACCGCAGCGATTGGTCGTGCAAGCCGCCGAGGCCTTCGGGCGTGGGCTGCACCAGGCCATCACGCAGCTCCTCCAGACCGGCCTGCAGCGCGGCCAGCGGCGTGCGCAATTCATGGGCGACATCGGCTGTCATATGCCGGCGATCCCTCTCCGACCTCACGACCGCGTCGGCCATGGCGTTGAAGGCGGCGGCCAGGTCGCCCAACTCCCCCGGGGCCCGATCGGTAGCGCGCGACTGCCGGTCACCGGCCGTGAACGCCTCGGCGGCCTGAGTCATCCGGCGAATCGGCCGCACCAGCAGGCGCGTCACCAGCCAGCTCGCGGCGAGCGCCACGACGAGTGCCACGACGGTCGCCACGGCGATCCAGGTCCAGGCCACGGCGAGCACCCGGGATCCGCCGGCGGCGGCACTGAAATTGATGCGCACCGAGCCGACCACACTGCCGTCGACCACAATCGGTGTCACCACAACGTTCTGGCTCTGGCCCGCTCCCGACGCCGGCCCGGCGGCAGGTGCCCGACCGTCACCACTGACGGCGACCGTCTCGCCGGCGGCGTTCAGCACGGCCAGCCGGGCGGATGCCGCGTCACCGACCGCGAAGGTCTGCCGGAGGTCCACCTGTTCCCAGCCACCCGACTCGCTGTATTCTTCGGCGGCCGTGAGCGCAGCGGTTCGTGCGATCTGATCCCGGTCGTCCTGGCGGGCGACCTGAACCCCCCGATCCACTCCGATCAGGGCCGCCCCGGCCAAAACCAGCACCGAGGAGACCGCGACCAGCACGAAGGCGAACAGGAGACGACGCCCGAGGGAGCCGAGCCCGTGGCCGACACCGCTCATGAGGCGATGCTCATCGGGCGTCATCCTGACGCAGCCCCAGCCGATAGCCGACACCGAGCACGGTCTCGACCACATCCGCCCCGTTGACGCCGAGCTTGCGCCTCAGGTTCTTGATGTGGGAGTCGATCGTGCGCTCGTAACCGGCGTACTCGTACCCGCGTACCCGGTTGACCAGTTCGTAGCGGGAATACACCCGCCCCGGCGCAGCCGTCACCGCCGCCAGCAGTCCCCACTCGGTGGGAGTCAGATCGAGCAGAACGTCATCGAGCCAGGCTTTGTGCTCGGCCTCGTCGATACGCAGCCGCCTGTTGCCGTAGGTCACCGGCCCGGCTTCGGCCGGCACTCCGCTGTACCGATGCAGCACCGCCTGCACCCGCAGCACCACCTCGGCCGGGCTGAAAGGCTTGGTGACATAGTCGTCGGCGCCCAGTTCGAGCCCATGGATGCGATCGTCGATCGAGCTGCGGGCGGTCAGCACGATGACCGGCAGGTTGCCCAATGCGTGGATTTCACGGAGAACATCCGTGCCGTCAATGTCCGGCAGCCCGAGATCGAGGATCACCAGATCCACCGAGGCCAACACGCGCAGCGCTTCAGCGCCCGAGCCGGAGGTGAGCACCGAGAAACCGGCTCGCTCCAGATACCGGCGCAGCAGTTCACGAATGTCACGCTCGTCTTCGACTACCAGAATATTGGCCATGCTTCACCCTAATGACGGCGCATCGAGGCGGAGGGCGGCCCACGCGAATCTCCACATCATCTCCACACGCTGCGCAAGACACCTGCACCTCGGGGCGGCACGGTGTAGTCAACACCAACCACGAGCCAGGGAGCACACCATGAAGAAAAAGACCATCGTCACCTCCGCGATCACCACCGCGGCCGTTCTCGCCGCGCTGGTCGCCACCCCGACTCTCGCCGCGGTCGCCCGCGGTTCCGATGCGCCGGAGGCCGGCCAGTCCATGCGCAGCAGTCAGTCCCACGGCCAGAGTGATGGCACGCACGGCGGCCGGTCGCATCAGGGCGGAAAGGGCCAGAACCGCGGCGGCGGAACCTCCGATCACCGCACCGGCCTCGCCGATGTGACCAGCGGCACGATGACTGACGCTCAGACCACGGTGCTGACGGCGATGGCCGAAGAAGAGAAGCTCGCCCACGACCTGTACGTCGCCTTCGACGAACAGTACGACGAGGCGGTCTTCACCCGGGTCACCGCATCCGAAGCCAAACACCTCGAGGCCGTGCGAACCCTGTTGGAGCGGTACGAACTCACCGACCCGACCGTGGGCTTGAACGCCGGGGAATTTCTGAGCAGCGACACCCAGCACCGCTACGACACTCTGCTCGCCGAGGGCTCGATCAGCCTCAACGCCGCGCTGGAAGCCGCCCGAACGGTGGAGAAGACCGACATCGCCGACCTCACCGCCGCGACCGAGGGTGTCACCGCTCCCGACGTGCTCACCGTCTACGAGCGCCTGCTGTCCGCGTCCGAGAAGCACCTTCTGGCTTTCGGCGGCTAGCCGCCGGCAATGGCCCACGCGGCGTTCACGAGCCCGACGTGGCTGAACGCCTGCGGAAAGTTGCCGAGCTGCTCGCCGGTGGCCGAGTCGACCTCTTCCGCGAGCAGTCCCACGTCGTTGGCATGGCTCACCGCGTTCTCGAACACGGTGCAGGCCTCAGCGGTACGGCCGGCATCGGCGAGCACCTGCGCAAGCCAGAACGTGCAGAGGAGAAAGCTGCCCTCCTGACCGCTCACACCGTCGACCCCGGTCGCGGTCTCGTACCGCCGCACCAGGCCGCGCTCATCGGTGAGACGGGCCATGACCGCATCCGTTGTCAAGCGGATGCGCTCATGGGACGCCGGCAGAAAGCCGACGCTGCTGAGCATGAGCGCTGACGCGTCCAGCTCGAGCGAGCCGAAGGACTGCGTGAAGGCCTGCGCGTGCTCGCTCCACCCGCGTTGCAGAATGGCGGCGCGAATCACGGCCGCCGTCGCCGACCACTCCTCGACCCGGTCGGCGGCATGCAGTTGCTCCGCCATGCGCACGGCCCGGTCGAGGGCGACCCAGCACATCAGCTTGGAGTGCAGAAAATGCCGCGGCTCACCACGCACCTCCCAGATGCCGTTGTCGGGCAGCTCCCACCGAGTGGCCGCCGCATCGGCCAGGGAGACCAGAAAGGTGCGCGTTGCCGGTTCCATCTCGCCGAGCTGCTCACGCAGCTGAAACGCCGCCTCCAGAAGTTCACCGTAGACGTCGAGCTGCGGCTGGGCCCACGCTCCGTTGCCCACCCGCACCGGTGCGCTCTGCCGCCACCCGGCCAGCTGCGGCAGGATGCGTTCGGACAGGTCGTGTTCCCCGCCCACACCGAACATGATCTGCAGATGCCGCTCGGGGCGTGAGTGCGCGGCGGCCGCGGTCATGAAACCGAAGAATTCGTGCGCTTCATCAGGGCAGGCGGCCACCCAGAGCGCTTTCATGGTGAAACTGGCATCACGCACCCAGGCGTAGCGGTAGTCCCAGTTACGTTCCCCGCCCACCTCTTCGGGCAACGACGTCGTGGCGGCGGCCACGATCGCCCCGGTGGGTCGGTAACTCAACGCCTGCAGCACCCGCCCGGAATGATGCACGAGGTCGGCCCAGGGGCCGGTGTAGTTCTGGTGCACCGACGACCAGTGCTGCCAGCTCGCAATCGTCGTCGTGAGGGCGGCCGCGATGTCGGCCTCGGACGATGCCGGCGGCAGCGCCTCGCCGAGCGGAGTGCGCTGCAGGGCGAAGAAGCGGTGTTCCCCGGCGCTGAGCGTGAACCGGAGCGTGATCTGCCCCGCTTCGGTCACGGTGTGCGGCACAGATCCCGGCAGCGACAGGGTGAGGCGACCCGAACCGCCGGTGGCCACGACGGCACCCGGCACCGCGCTGAAGATGGGCACCACCAGGCCGTATTCGGGGCGCGGCCGGTAGACCATTTCCACGGCGACCCGCCCGCTCGTGCAGTGCACCTCGCGCAGCAGGGTGTGCGGCGCGCAGTCTCCCAGACGGTGCGGGTTCGTGGACTCCCCCAAGTCCAGGGCATCACTGAGTTCCAGCACGCCGTCTTCGGTATGAAACGTGGTGCGCAGCGCCATCGTCTTCTCCACGTACGCGCGGCTCGCGGTGTAAGCGCTGGTCGGTTGCATCGACCAGTGGCCGGCCTCGTCGTCGAGCAGCGCGGCGAACACCGACTCGCTGTCAAACCGGGGAAAACACAGCCAGACCACGGTGCCGGTCGTGGTGACCAGCGCGGCGGAGTGCCGGTCGGACAGCAGCGCATGATCGGCGATCGGGGTGCTGCTCATGCCGGTGTCCGGACCGCACCAGCCCTGCCGGTGACGCCTGATTCCGGTGTAACCACGGTGGTGTCGATGATGATCTCCGAGCTCAGCGTGCGGTGCACGGGGCACTTGTCGGCGATTTCTCGCAGCCTCTGACGCTGCTCGTCGTCGAGGGGCCCGTCGAAGCGCATGACGCGGTCGATGCGGTCGACCTGACCGGTCTCGGTTTCGCAGTTGGCGCAGTCCTGGGCGTGGATTCGGGAGTGCCGCAACGACACGGTCACCTTCTCCAACGGCCATTTCTTGCGCTGGGCGTACATGCGCACGGTCATCGAGGTGCAGGCGCCGAGGCCGGCCAGCAGAAAATCGTACGGGGAGGGGCCCGTATCGGTGCCGAGGGGTTCGGGTTCGTCGGCCTTGAGGCGGTGACGGCCGACCGCCACGTTCTGGGCGAACGCGCCCGCGCCGCTCTCGGACACCACAACGAGCCCTTCGGCCGGCTGGGGCCGCCCGACGTGCGGGGTCGGCGAGGATTGCTCCGCGACGGCAATCGACCCCGTGAAGGGCATGGCCTGTGCGGACAGGGGTGTTTCGGCCGGTGCGGTGAAGGCGTAACGGCCGGCCCAGGTGGCGAGCATGGCGGCCGCATAGACGGCATCCGTGGGCTTCGTCAGCAGATGGTCGGCACCGTCGAGCGCCACGAACGATTTCGGGTGCCGAGCTGCCTCGTAGATGCGCCGAGCATTATCGGCGTCGACGGTGCTGTCGGTCGGCGAATGCATCACGAGCAGGGCCGCCCCCAGGTTGCCGATGCGTTCGGTCTGCGGCTGCGCGGCAATGTCGGTGAGAAACTGCCGGCGAATGCGGAAGGTGCGGCCGGCGAGTTGCACTTCGGCCTCCCCGAGGGCTTCGATCTCGGCGCGGCTCTCGCGCAGCAGGTGCGAGAGGTGGTCGGGGTCGGCGGGCGCGCCGATCGTGGCCACGGCGCGCACCTCGGGAATGCGGTGGGTGACGGCCAGAACGGCGGCTCCGCCCAGCGAGTGCCCGATCAGCAGCGACGGCGCCGCATAGTGCTCGCGCAGGTAATCGGCGGCGTGCACCAGGTCCTCGATGTTGGAACTGAAATTGGTGTTGGCGAAGTCGCCCCCGGATTGGCCCAGGCCGGTGAAGTCGAACCGGAGCACGGCGATGCCGAAGTCGGTCAGGGCCCGGGAGATGCGGGCGGCCGCGAGCACGTCTTTGCTGCACGTGAAGCAGTGCGCGAACAGGGCGAAGGCCCGGGGCGCCGACTCCGGCAGATCAAGCCGTGCCGCCAGCGCCGCCCCTTGGGACCCGGGGAATTCCAGTCTCTCGCTCTGCCCGCTCACGTGCGTCGGGTCCGTTCTGGTGCGGTGACCTCCTGGGTGAAGGCCACGCGCAGCTGGTCGGTGGTCGGCAGACCGGCCAGGCCGGAATCCGTGAAGTAGACCCGGCAGGCCAGGTCGCTCGTGCGTCCATGGCTCGGGAACGCGTCGACGCCGTTGAGAAGAATCGTCGGCGAACCCGCGAAGGGCACCTGCGCCGCGTCTTCGGTCGACGACAGCAGCCGGTACTCAACGGTGGCCTCGGGCACACCGGCCTGAGAGAGCGCCAGCTGCACACGTTCGCCGGCTTGCTCCCAGTTGGGGCAATCCGCGATGTGGAGGATCTCAATCTTCATGTGTGGTCCTCACGAGGTCGTGTTCGAGCCGGGAGGCCAGGTCGCCCAGCGCGGTGACGGTGTAGTCCGGCGCCGTGAAGTAGCCGGGGTAGGTCTCTCCAGCACGGTTCAGCCACGCGGTACGCAGGCCCGCCTGAGCGGCCCCGTGAATGTCCCAGGGGTGCACGGCCACCAGCAGCAGGTCTGTCGGGGCGACCCCGCAGGCATCCGCGGCGTAGTCGTAGGCAGACCGCACCGGTTTCCAGGCCGGTGCGTCTTCCACCGTGAGCAGCATTTCGAACTCGTTCCGAAGCCCCTCCCGGGTGAGCAGGGACTCCGCCACCTGCGCGGATCCGTTGGAGAAGGTCACCAGGCGCACTCCGGCGTGCTTCAGCCGCTGCACGCCGTCGGCGATATCCGGGTGCAGGCTCAACGTGGCGAAGCCGTGCATCACATGGTTCACCGCCTCGTCAAGACTGCGGGTCAGGGTTGCGCCGCGCAGCACCCCGCGCAGGATCTCAGCACCGATCACGGAGAATCCGGCCGTCCCGCCTGCGGCGGCGAGCGCGAACCCGTCCCGCAGCAGGGCGGCGAACCAGACCCGGGCCAGGGAGGCCGGGGCGCCGACCTGCTCGAATCGGGCGCCCAGGGGTGACATGTCGGAGAGGGTCTCGTTGACGTCGAAGACGATCACGGATGGCATCTGGTTCATGGTTCAATCCCTCGTCTCAGGTCGGTCTGCGTTGCGGCCCGGTCACGCCGTTCGCCGGGCGACACCGCTCAGGGCGGTGGGATCTACGATAACGATGCGTCCGCGGCCCTGCCGAATCAGGTCACGAGCCGCGAAATCGACCATGACCTTGCTGGTCGCCTCCCGGGTCGCGCCGAGCAGCCCGGCCAGCTGTTCGTGAGTGAGCCGCACCACTCGACTCTGGCCGAACCGCGGCGCCGGCGCGGCCTCGGCGAGTTTGACCAGGGTGCCGGCGACCCGAGCGGTCAGGGGCCGCAGGGCAAGGTCGGTCAGACGTTCCTCAAG
>JAWOHA010000077.1:0-6335 GCA_046496385.1 Cryobacterium sp.
GGGATCCCTTCGACCTCTACCGGGCCCTGAGGAGCGTGTCCCCCGCGCCCTACATGTTCTTCCTGGAGTTTCCGGAGGTGGCCCTGGCGGGCTCGTCGCCCGAGATGCTGGTACGGGTGGAGGGGGACGCGGCCCAGGGCCGTCGGGAGCCTGGGTGGACAACACGATGACCCGCATCGGGTGTTCCCGAGACGCGTCGTTGGCGGCCGCAATGGCCTCCTCTTCGTCGCCGAGGGTGGAAGAGATGATCAGGGTCAGCACCCGGCCCAGGGCGACGGCGCCGCCCTCCTCCCGGACGCGCACGAGGGCTTTCGAAATCTTGGCGGTCGTGGTGTCGGGCAGGTCTACGATCATGGGCGTCTCCAGGTTCGGCCGTCGCGGGCCATCAGGTCGTCGGCGGAGGAGGGCCCCCAGGTGCCGGGGCGGTACTGGTCCGGGCGCCCCTGAGTCGCCCAGTACTCCTCGATGGGATCCAAAATCTTCCAGGACAGTTCCACCTCTTCGTGGCGCGGGAACAACGGCGGGTCGCCGAGCAGCACATCCAGAATCAGCCGTTCGTAGGCTTCCGGGCTGGCCTCCGTGAACGCATGACCGTAACCGAAGTCCATGGTGACGTCACGAACCTGCATGTTGGCTCCAGGAACCTTGGAACCGAAGCGGAGGGTGACTCCCTCATCGGGTTGCACCCGGATGACCAGGGCGTTGTGGCCCAGCTCAGCGGTCTGCCCCGGCGGGAACAGGTACTGTGGTGCACGCTTGAAGACCACGGCGATCTCTGTCACGCGGCGGCCGAGACGCTTGCCGGCGCGCAGGTAAAACGGAACCCCGTTCCAGCGACGGTTTTCGATGGTGAGTCGCAGCGCCGCATAGGTCTCGGTGACGGACTCCGGGTTCATGCCGTCCTCCTCCAGAAAACCGTCGACTTTCTCACCGCCCTGCCAGCCCCCGGAGTACTGTCCGCGCGCTGTTCCGAGGCCCAGATCGTCGGGCAGCCGCACGGAGGCGAGAACTTTCTCTTTCTCCGCGCGCAGATCCGTCGCGTCGAAAGAGATCGGTTCCTCCATCGCGGTCAGGGCGAGCAGCTGCAGAAGGTGATTCTGGATGACGTCGCGGGCGGCGCCGATACCGTCGTAGTAACCCGCCCGGCCGCCCACACCGATGTCCTCGGCCATGGTGATCTGCACGTGTTCGACGTGGTTGGCGTTCCACAACGGTTCGAACATCTGGTTCGCGAAACGCAGCGCCAGAATATTCTGCACGGTTTCCTTGCCCAGGTAGTGGTCGATGCGGAACACGGAGTCGGCGGGGAAGACCGACTCCACCACGGCGTTCAGTTCACGCGCCGTTTTCAGGTCGCTTCCGAAGGGCTTCTCGATGACGACGCGACGCCACTGGCCGTTGTTCTGCTCAGCGAGACCGGAGCGGCGCAGCTGTTCCGTGACGACGGGGAACGATTTGGGCGGGATCGACAGGTAGAAGGCGTGGTTGCCCATGGTGCCGCGCTTCTGGTCGAGCTCAGCGATGGTGTCCTTGAGCCGCTCGAAGGCGTCGTCATCATCGAAGGTGCCCGAAACGAATCGAATGCCCTCGGCGAGTTGAGCCCAGACGTCCTCGTTGAAGTCCGTACGAGCGTGTTCCTTGACGGCGTCATGCACGACCTTCATGAAGTCCTCATTGTCCCAGTCTCGGCGGGCGAAACCGACGAGTGCGAAACCGGGAGGCAGCAGTCCGCGGTTGGCGAGGTCGTAGACCGCGGGCATCAGCTTCTTGCGAGCCAGATCACCGGTGACTCCGAAAATGACCAGACTGCTCGGACCGGCGATCTTGTTCAGACGGAAGTCTGATTCTGATCGAAGGGGATTGAACCCCGGGGTGATTTCCACCGGTGACATGCGGCTCCTTTGAGGAAGAAAAGCGTAGAGGGAATCGGGAGCTGCTCGTGAAGCCGCTCCGTCAGCTGAGTGCGTCGAAGAGGGTGCTCAGATTGGCGGCGGGATCGGTCAGGGTCAGCGTCAGCACCGGGCGACCGGCAGCGGCCAGCACACTGGCGTCACCGCTGGCCTGAGCCTGAATCAGCTCACCGAAGCTGAACGGTCGATCCGGAATGTCGAGGTCTTCGGCCGGTCGGGCCAGGATCTGCAGAAAGACACCGGTGGCGGGACCGCCCTTGTGGAACTGCCCGGTCGAGTGCAGGAACCGCGGCCCCCACCCGAAAGTCACCGGACGAGCACACAGCGCGGCCAGACGATCCCGCACACCGGCGAGTTGCGGAAGATCGAGCCTGTTCACATAGGCCTGCACCGCCACGTAGCCGTCCGGACCGAGTTCTTCCAGAAGTGCGTCTATCGCAGATGCGAGGTCGCTCGCGGCACCGATCACGTGGGGCGTTCCGCGCACCTCGATGCCCTGCGAGATGAACGCGGCCGGCTCGGGTGCCGGCCGGGCGTCGAGCAGGCCGCGGGTGGCGATCTTGGCCGACTCCACGTCGGGCTGGTCGAACGGGTTGATCTGCAGCAGCCGGCCGGCGACGACGGTGGCGTACTCCCAGACCAGGAACTGCGCTCCCAACGTGCCGCTGACGCGGATTTCGTCGGCGCCGTCGTGGTCGGAGAAAATCTCGGCGCCGGCATCGGCGACCACCCGCACCAGCTGAAGGTCCGGCAGGGACCCCTGCAGCTCCGGCGCCGTGCCCTCGATGACAACGGGCAGAATGCCCCGGCCGAGCTTGCCGGTCGACTCGGCGATCAGCTGCTCCACCCAGTCGGCGAAGCCCACGATATGGGTCCCGTCGGCCAGGATCGCAAGCTTGTCACGGCGTGGCACCGTGGCGGCGATGGCCGCACCGAGCACCAGCCCCGGGTTCTGCGGGGTGTCCACGGCCAGGGCGAGCGAGATCGCATCCGCCTCGTCGAGCAGGGCGCCGATGTCGGCGCCGGCCAGTCCGGAGGGGACCAAGCCGAACGCGGTCAGGGCCGAGTACCGGCCGCCCACATTGGGGTCGGCGGTGAAAACACGGTAACCGGCCTCGCGAGCGGAAGCTTCCAGGGGAGAACCGGGGTCAGTGACCACGATTATGCGCTCGGCCGGGTCGATTCCGGCTGCACGGAAGGCGCGTTCGAAGACGCGGCGCTGACTGTCGGTTTCCACGGTGGAACCGGACTTGGAGGACACCACGAGGGCGGCGGACTGCAGCCGGTCGCCGAGTGCCGCGAGCACCTGGCCCGGGTCGGTCGCGTCGAGCACCGTGAGGCTGACACCGGCCGTGCGTGTGATGACCTCGGGCGCCAGAGACGAGCCGCCCATGCCCGCGAGGTTGATGTGGGTGATTCCCCGGGCGTGCAGGGAATCACGCAGTGCGGTGATCTCGTCGACCAGCGGCCGGGAAACAGCGACGGACTCGGTCCAGCCCAATCGTACGGCGGCTTCCTCTTCGGCCTCCGGGCCCCACAGCGCGGGATCCAGCGCGGTGATTCCGGACGCGATCAGTTCATCGACCAGAGTCGGCACGGTGGAGCGCACGGCGTCAGCCGCGGCGCCGCTCACCGAAATCTGGAAACTCAACGCACAACCTTGGCGGCGTCGAGGGCGGCGGTGACTGTGTCGAGCAGTTCGTTCCAGGAGACAACGAACTTCGAGACGCCCTCTTCTTCGAGCACACGCGTGACATCTTCATACGAGACACCCTGCGCGGCGAGAGCGTCGAGGACGGCGTTGGCGGCGTCGTAGGAGCCGGTCACCGAGTCGGTCGGGATGACGCCGTGCTCGAATGTGGCCTGCATGGTCTTCTCGGGCATGGTGTTGACGACCTCGGGCGCGACCAGCTCGGTCACGTAGAGGGTGTCGGGCAGGGTCGGGTCTTTCACGCCGGTGGACGCCCAGAGCGGACGCTGCTTGTTACCGCCGGCGGCCAGCAGCCCGAGGGCACGCTCGCTCGCGAAAGCCTGCGCGAAGACCTCGTAGGCCAGCTGCGCGTTGGCAACGCCGGCCTTGCTCTTCAGCGCGAGCGCGTCGGGGGTCCCGATGGTGTCGAGGCGGGCATTGATCTCGGTGTCGACGCGGGAAACGAAGAACGAGGCGACGGAGTGAATCGTGGAAATGTCCAGTCCGGCGGCTTTGGCCTTCTCCAGCCCGGACAGGTAGGCGTTGATGACCTGACGGTGGCGCTCAAGGCTGAAAATCAGGGTGACGTTGACGCTGATGCCCGCGGCGATGGTCTCGGTGATGGCGTCAAGGCCTTCGACGGTTGCGGGGATCTTGATCATGGCGTTGGGACGGTCGACCTTCGCCCACAGCTGGCGCGCCTGGGCGATCGTGCCGGCCGTGTCGCGGGCCAGGCCGGGCTCGACTTCGATGGAGACGCGTCCGTCAACGCCGTGGGTCTGGTCGTAGACGGGGCGGAAGATATCGCTCGCGGCAGTGACGTCATCGGTGGTGATCTCGAAGACCGCGTCCGAGACGCTCGTGCCGGCTGCGGCGAGGGCCGCGACCTGCTCGCTGTAGGCCTCGCCCTTGCTCAGAGCGCCGGCGAAAATGGTGGGGTTGGTCGTGACGCCGACAACGTTGTGGCTCTCAATCAGTGTCTGCAGACCGTTCGAGGTGATGCGCTCGCGCGACAGGTCGTCGAGCCAGATGCTGACGCCGGCAGCGGACAACTGGGCGAGCGGGGTGGTGGAGTTCGTCATTTTCTAGTCTCCTCAAGAGTGGATGCTGAATGGTCGTGCGCGGGCGGCAGGGCCGGGCGGTGCCCGGCCCTGCCGACCGTCTAGTGTGCGGCGAGTGATTCCTTGGCGGCGGCCACGACGGCGTCCGTCGTGATGCCGAACTCGCGGAAGAGTGTTTTGTAGTCGGCAGAAGCCCCGAAGTGCTCGATGGAGATCGAGCGGCCCCGGTCGCCGACGATGGCCCGCCAGGTGAGCGCGATGCCCGCCTCGACCGAGACCCGGGCCGTGATCGCCGCCGGCAGAACGGATTCACGGTAGTCGGCGCTCTGCTCGTCAAACCATTCGAGGCAGGGAACCGAGACCACGCGGGCGTTGATGCCGTCGTTTTTGAGCTCTTCACGGGCCTGGACGGCCAGCTGCACCTCCGAGCCGGTTCCGATGAGAATCACATCGGGAGTGCCGCCGACGGCTTCGGCGAGCACATACGCGCCGCGGGCCACGTTCTGAGCGGCAGCGAAGACGTCGTCGTGGGCGGCGCCGGTCCCGCGTTCGAAAACGGGAATGTTCTGTCGGGTCAGGGCGATCCCGGCAGGCCCGTTGCGACGTTCCAGAATGGTCTTCCACGCCCACGCGGTCTCTGCGGCGTCGCCGGGGCGCACCACATCCAGGCCCGGAATCGCGCGCAGGGTGGCGAGCTGTTCGATGGGCTGGTGGGTGGGGCCGTCTTCACCGAGGGCGACGGAATCGTGCGTCCAGACGAAGATCGACGGGGCCTTCATCAGGGCGGCCAGCCGCACGGCAGGGCGCATGTAGTCGCTGAAGATGAGGAAGGTGCCGCCGAAGGGGCGGGTGTTGCCGTGCAGCACGATGCCGTTGAGGATCGCGGCCATGGCGTGCTCGCGAATACCGAAGTGCAGCACCCGGCCGTACTCGTGACCGGTCCAGGCGCCGGTGGAATGCTCGCTCGGGATGAACGAGGCGGCACCGCCGATGGTGGTGTTGTTCGATTCGGCGAGGTCGGCCGAGCCGCCCCACAGTTCTGGAATCACGTCGCCGAGAGCGGTGAGCACCTTGCCCGACGCGGCACGGGTGGAGACCTCCGTGCCGGCGGGGAACACCGGCAGGGCCTCGGCGACGCCGTCCGGCAGGTCGCCGCGGAGCACGCGATCAAGCAGTACCTTGCGCTCGGGGTTGGCCCGGGCCCAAGCGTCAAAGCCCACGTTCCACTCGGCGTGTGCCGCCGCCCCGCGGGAGAGTGCCTGGCGGGTGTGCCCGATGACCTCATCGGCGACCTCGAAGGTCTTCTCCGGGTCGAAGCCGAGCACGGTCTTGACGGCGGCGAGTTCTTCGGCGCCGAGAGCGGAGCCGTGGATCTTGCCGCTGTTCTGCTTCTTCGGGCTCGGCCAGCCGATGATCGTCTTGAGAATGATCAGGCTGGGCTGGTCGGTGACGCCCTGTGCGGCGGTGAGGGCATCGTTGAGAGCGTGCACGTCTTCGACGTAGTCGCCGGTCTTCTTCCAGTCCACGGTCTGCACGTGCCAGTCATACGCGGCGTAGCGCGCAGCGACGTCTTCGGTGAAGGCGATGTCGGTGTCGTCTTCGATCGAGATCTGGTTGCTGTCGTAGATGGCGATCAGGTTGCCGAGCTGCTGGTGGCCGGCGAGCGAGGAGGCC
>JAWOHA010000208.1:0-7204 GCA_046496385.1 Cryobacterium sp.
CCAGGACCACCTGCGAAGGGGAACGATGACCACGCGTTGGGCTCGGTTCGCTCGCGGTTGGAGCGTCGCACTGATCTCCACCCTGCTGGCTGCGCTGTCGCACACGGTCGGTGGAGGTGCCGCCCCCGCTCTGCTCGCCGTGGTCGTATCGCTGGCCTTCGCCGGCATTCTCTGCGTCGGGCTTGCCGGCCGCACCCTGTCCCTGGCCCGAGTCACGGCGTCGGTGTTGCTGAGCCAGGTGATCTTCCACGCCCTGTTCTCGTTCGGTGCTGCGGGCGGCTCACTGTCGCCGGATGAGATCTCTGCCGCAGGCGCCCACGGCCATACGTCCCTGCCGGGCCTGCCTCTACTGAGCGGCGCCGCCGCGACGACCGGCGGTGCCGTTCACGATGCCGTTCACGATGCCGGGCACGCCGATTGGATGATGTGGCTGGCCCACGGCACGGCCGCCATCGTGACCGTCGCAGCCCTGCGGTACGGCGAACAGACGTTCTGGGGGTTCGTCGAGTTCTCGGGACGCGGCATGCGCGCTTTGACACCATACGTGGCCGTGCCGCTGCCGGCTCCACCGACCGTGCGGCGCACGCCCCTGACGGCACCGCTCGATGAGCCCCGGGACCTCGGCGTTCTGCTCGTGGCCCGCCCGCATCGTGGCCCGCCCGCCTTCGCCCTCGCCGCCTGAAATCGTACGCCTGCGTTGACGCCTGCGCGCCCGGCATGCCCGGCCTGCCCGGCCGCGTCACCATGCACCCACTGCTTTGTTGTTTCTGGCCCCGCCGACCCCGTCGGCGCGGCTTCTGTCGAAGGATCCACATGAATCTCCGCACCCCTGCTCTGACCGCAACCGCCCTCACCGCCGGTGTCGTGCTCGCCCTCGCCGCCCCGCTCGGTGCCAGCGCGCACGTCTCTGTCCTCCCCGACTCCACTGCCGCCGGCGCCTACACGGTGCTCACCTTCTCGAACGCTCATGGCTGCGAGGGGTCGCCGACCACCGGAATCACCATCGATATTCCAAAGGGCATCGACAGTGTCTCGCCGACCATCAACCCGGGCTGGACCGCAGCCAAGGTCATGAACGCCGACCGGGTCGGTCAGGTCACGTACACGGCCGAGACTCCGCTGCAAGACGGTTTTCGCACCACCTTCGCCCTCAGCCTGCAGCTGCCGGCCGACGCCGAGGGTGAGACGCTGGAATTCCCGGTGCTGCAGAGTTGCGCGGAAGGTGAAACCGATTGGAACCAGACCGCCGTCGACGGCGAGGCCGAGCCCGACCTGCCCGCGCCGTTCATCGTGGTGGGCGCGGCGGCCGATGACACCCACGACCACTCGTCGAGCGAAGACCACGCCGGTGCAGAGACCGGCACGCAGGACACCGTCGTTGCCGAGACGGCATCCACGTCGTCATCGTCGTCCGATGACACCCTCGCCCGGGTGCTCGGCGTCGGCGGCCTCGTCGCGGGCGCGATCGGCATCGTGCTCGCCGTGACCGCTCGTCGCAAGCAGGCCTAGCAGCATGGCTCGTGACAGCGCACGCCGGCGCGGCCCCGGCCGGACACTGCTCGGCACGGTGCTCGTGGCCGGGATGGTGACCCTGTTCGCCGCCCCGGCCTGGGCGCACAACTACGTGGTGGACCTCGGTCCCGGGGAGGGTTCCGTCGTGACGACACAACCGGTAAACGTGTTCGTCACGACCAACGAGGCGCTGCTTGACCTCGACGGCACCGGTGCCGGCAGCGCGATCCAGGTGTCCGGCCCGGCCGACGCTCCTCTCTACTACGGTGACGGATGCATCACGGTCGCCGCAGCGACGGCGCAGACGACCGCGCAGCTCGGCGCCGCCGGGGAGTACACCGTGACCTGGCAGGTCGTCTCGACCGACGGGCATCCGATCTCAGATGACTTCACGTTTCAGTGGCAGCCCGGTACCGGCGAAGAGCTCGCCGCGGGATCGGCGACCCCGCCGGACTGCGGCGGGGCCGACGCCTCTGATGGTGTCGCGGAAGGCGCGGCCGACGCCGACGGGCCCGTCGCGGCCGATGACGCGCCCGCGGACGGGCTCAGCGACGCCGCCTGGATCGGCTCGGCCCTCGGCGCGGTGGCCCTGGCCGTCATGGTGGTGCTGCTCGTTCTGCGTCGGCGCCCCTAACCGGGCTGGTCGCCCCGCCCTGCCCCGGCCGCACCACGAGTCGGGGGAGGGCGGCGGGTAAGGTTGACAGGTGACTTGGGAACCGGACGACGTTGAACCACCGGATGACTTCGATGCGCCGCCGCCAGACGACTACGACGCACCGCCGCCGCCGGATTACGACTTCGAGCACTCTTCGTACGCGGGCCCGGCCTCGGCCCCCGGTGCGGGAGGGCCCCGCACGGCGACCGCGTTCGCCCCGCCACCGGCGCGAGCCGCCACCGAGAAGTTCGCCACCGCCGCCGAGGCCTTGCACACCGTGTTCGGCTACGACTCCTTCCGCGGCGACCAGGCCGAGATCATCGCCCAGCTCATCGGCGGCAACGATGCCGTCGTCCTGATGCCCACCGGCGGCGGCAAGAGCCTGTGCTACCAGATCCCCTCCCTCGTGCGCGCGGGCACCGGCATTGTGGTGTCCCCGCTCATCGCGCTCATGCAGGACCAGGTCGACGCCCTCACCGCGGTCGGAGTGCGCGCCGAGTTCCTCAACTCCAGCCAGGACTCGGCCACCCGCAGCCAGGTGGAGCGCGACTACCTCAACGGCAACCTCGACCTGCTCTACGTCGCCCCGGAACGACTGTCCTCCGAGGCCACCAAACGCTTTCTCGACCGCGGCACCATCGCCCTGTTCGCCATCGATGAGGCGCACTGCGTGTCGCAGTGGGGCCACGACTTTCGCCCTGACTACCTGGCCCTGTCCGAGCTGGCCGACCGCTGGCCCGACATTCCCCGCATCGCCCTCACCGCCACGGCGACGGATGCCACCCACCGCGAGATCACCACGCGGCTGCAGCTGGGTGACGCCAAACACTTCGTGGCGAGCTTCGACCGGCCCAATATCCAGTACCGCATTGTGGGCAAGAACGAGGTGCGCAAGCAGCTGCTCTCGTTCATCACCACCGAGCACCCCGGCGACGCCGGCATCGTCTACGCGCTCAGCCGCAAAACGGTGGAGCAGACCGCAGAGTTTCTGCAGAAGAGCGGCGTGAACGCCCTGCCGTACCATGCCGGACTCGATGCCGGTCTGCGGGCCCGCACCCAGGCGCGGTTTCTGCGCGAGGACGGCGTCATCATCGTGGCGACGATCGCGTTCGGCATGGGCATCGACAAGCCCGACGTGCGTTTCGTGGCGCACATCGACCTGCCCAAATCGGTCGAAGGGTACTACCAGGAGACCGGGCGCGCCGGCCGCGACGGCGCCCCCGCCAACGCCTGGCTCGCCTACGGCCTGCAAGACGTGGTGCAGCAGCGCCGCATGATCGACACCTCCGCCGGTGATCTGGCCCACCGGCGAACCCTGTCCGGGCACCTCGACGCCATGCTCGCCCTCTGCGAGACCGTCGACTGCCGCCGCGTCAACCTGCTGCGGTACTTCGGCCAGCAGAGCGAAGCCTGCGGCAACTGCGACACCTGCCTCGAGCCGCCCGCAGCCTGGGACGGCACCGTGCCGGCGCAGAAGCTGCTCTCCACCATCGTGCGGCTGCTCCGCGAGCGCAACCAGCGCTTCGGCGCCGGACACCTCATCGACATTCTGCGCGGCAAGGAAACCCCCCGATCCACCCAGTACGGCCACACGGCGCTGGCCACCTGGGGAATCGGGGCCGACCTCAGCGACCAGCAGTGGCGGGGAGTGGTGCGGCAACTGCTGGCCCAGGGGTTTCTGGCGACCAGCGGCGAATACGGCACCCTCATGCTCACGGATGCCGCGGCGTCCGTTCTCGGCGGCGGGCGCACGGTGCAGCTGCGCACCGAACCTGAACGCGCCGTGCGCTCGGCCGGGGCCCGAACCCCGAGCAAGAAGGCCGCCGCGGCGGACCTGTCACCGCAACAAGCGGCACTGTTCGAAGCCCTCCGGGTCTGGCGTTCGGCGCAGTCGAAAGAGCAGGGCGTGCCCGCGTACATCGTGTTCGGCGATGCGACCCTGCTCGCCGTCGCGGCGGCGCGGCCAGCCAGTCTGAGCGACCTCGACGGCATCACCGGCATCGGCGCCAAGAAGCTCGAAGCCTACGGTGAGGCCCTGCTGGAGGTCGTCGCAGCCGACTGATTTTGTGGGGGATGGCAGGGGCCATCCGGCGCGGCTTGTGTGAAACCTACAAAACTCATGCCCCGGAGGGCATGGCCGATTGTAGCCGGGACACGCACTATTTCCCGTGCTGACGCGGCCGCCCTAACGTGGGCGCAGACCCCCTGTCGCGCGACTTCAGTTAGGACCAATGATGGTTGACACCGCTCAGCGCCCCACCCCGCACTCGACTCCCGCAGCCCGCCTCACCGTGACGCCGCCGAGCACGGCGCAGAGCCTCGCGGCGGATCGCGGTCCCGGCAGTCACGCCGCCGCAGGCGCCCGCGCCGTTCCCCGAGTCGATGTGGCCGCTCTCGGCCGCCAGCTGCTCGGCACCTGGGCCGATGTGCGCCTGGCTGCCCGCGAGCTCACCGCCGCACCCGAGATGCAGCGCATCGAGGGGCTGTCGATGGCAGATCACCGGCTGCGGGTCTTCGACCAGCTCAAAGTGCTTGCCGGGAACGGTCTGGTGCACCGTGCCTTCCCCACCGACCTCGGCGGCAGCGATGACCACGGCGGCAATATCGCCGGCTTCGAAGAGCTCGTCATCGCCGACCCCAGCCTGCAGATCAAGGGCGGCGTGCAGTGGGGCCTGTTCGGTGCCGCCGTGCTGCACCTCGGCACCAAACCGCACCACGACAAGTACCTGCCCGGCATCATGGATCTCAGCGTGCCCGGCGCGTTCGCGATGACCGAAATCGGGCACGGCTCTGACGTGGCGAGCATCGGCACGACCGCCACCTTCGACCCGGCCACCGACGAATTCGTCGTGCACACCCCGTTCCGTGCGGCGTGGAAGGACTACCTGGGCAACGCCGCGAAAGACGGCATCGCCGCGGTGCTCTTCGCGCAGCTCATCACCCGAGGCGTCAACCACGGCGTGCACGCCTTCTACCTGCCCATCCGTGACGAGAACGGCGATTTCCTGCCCGGAATCGGTGGCGAAGACGATGGCCTCAAGGGCGGCCTCAACGGCATCGACAACGGCCGGCTGCACTTCACGAACGTGCGCATTCCGCGCGAGAACCTGCTCAACCGCTACGGCGACGTGGCCGCGGACGGTGCCTACACGAGCCCGATTTCAAGCCCCGGCCGGCGTTTTTTCACCATGCTCGGCACGCTCGTGCAGGGCCGGGTTTCGCTGGACGGTGCCGCCACCGCGGCGTCCGCCCTCGCCCTCACCATCGCGATCACCTACGGGGCGCAGCGCCGTCAGTTCACCGCCGGCGACACGGAAGAACAGGTCATTCTCGACTACCAGCGGCACCAGCGCCGGCTGTTCCCCCGACTGGCCACCACCTACGCGCAGACTTTCGCGCACGATGAGTTTCTGGTGAAGTTCGACGACGTTTTCAGCGGCAAGGCCGACAGCGACACCGATCGTCAAGACCTCGAAACGCTGGCCGCAGCCCTGAAGCCGCTGTCCACCTGGCACGCCCTCGACACCCTGCAGGAGGCCCGCGAGGCCTGCGGCGGTGCCGGTTTTCTCGCCGAGAACCGCCTGGTGGGGCTGCGAGCCGACCTCGACGTGTTCGCCACCTTCGAGGGCGACAACAACGTGCTGTTGCAGCTCGTGGCCAAGCGTTTGCTCACCGACTACAGCCGCAAATTCGCCTCCGCCGACGTCGGCGCTCTTGCTCGCTATGTCGTGCAGCAGGCTGCCGGTCGCGCCTACCACGGCTCGGGGTTGCGCACCCTCGCCCAGGCGGTCACCGACCGCGGGTCGACGGCACGCTCGGTGGGGGCGTTGCGCGACACCGCCGTGCAGCGTGAACTGCTCACCGACCGGGTCGAGACCATGATCGGTGAAATCGCCGGTCACCTGCGGCCGGCCTCGAAGATGCCCCCGAAGAAGGCGGCCGCGCTGTTCAACCGGCACCAGAACGAACTCATCGAGGCAGCCCGGGCGCATGGCGAGCTGCTGCAGTGGGAAGCTTTCACCCGGGCGTTGGAGGCGACCGAAGACCCCGGCACCAAACGGGTGCTCACCTGGCTGCGTGACCTGTTCGGGCTGGGCCTGGTCGAGAAGAACCTGGCCTGGTACCTCATTCACGGGCGGTTGTCGGCGCAGCGATCACTCGCGGTCACGGCCTACATCGACCGATTGATCACGCGTATCCGCCCCCATGCCCAGGATCTGGTCGACTCGTTCGGGTACTCACAGGAGCATCTGCGAGCCACAATCAGCAGCGGCATCGAGGGTGAGCGCCAGGCTGAAGCCCAGGCGTACCACCGTGAGCAGCGGGCCAACGGCACCGCTCCGGCCGCCGAACCGCGACGCTGAGTCGGAGCCTCACCGGCGCGTCGCCCCGGCCGGCCCTGCGACGGCGGGTGGTACCGGGGTATGACGATAAGACGGTGCCGCGGGGGGACGCGCCGCGCCACCGCCGCCCGTAACGTGTGTTGTGGGGCAACCTCGCTGGGGGTGCCCCACAACGGAACGAGGCATACAGTGATTCAGGCACAGTCCCTGACCAAGCGCTACGGCAGCAAAACCGCGGTCGACGCAATCGACTTCACGGTGCAGCCCGGAAAGGTGACCGGCCTGCTCGGTCCCAACGGTGCCGGAAAATCCACCACGATGCGCATGGTGGTGGGGCTGGACCGTCCCACCAGCGGCTCCGTCATCGTGAACGGCAAGCCCTACCGCGAACACCGGGCACCACTGCGTGAGGTGGGCATGCTCCTCGACGCGAAGGCCGTGCACACCGGCCGGTCCGCCCGCAACCACCTGCAGGCCCTCGCCGCCACCCACGGTATTCCGGCCAGCCGGGTGCGCGAGGTCATCGAACTGACCGGGCTGCAGTCCGTGGCCCGAAAACGCGTCGGCGGATTCTCTCTCGGTATGGGGCAGCGGCTCGGCATCGCCGCTGCGCTGCTCGGAGACCCGGCCACGCTCATCCTCGACGAGCCGGTCAACGGCCTCGACCCCGAAGGCGTGCAGTGGGTGCGGCACC
>JAWOHA010000211.1:0-4086 GCA_046496385.1 Cryobacterium sp.
TCGCCAAGCAGGAAGTCGGCGGACCGCGCCGCGTCGCGATCCTCGGCCGCCCGAACGTGGGCAAGTCCAGCCTCTTGAACAAGGTCGTCGGCGAAGAGCGCGTTGTCGTCAACGCCCTCGCCGGCACCACCCGCGACCCGGTCGACGAGCAGGTTGAGCTCGGCGGCAAGGTCTGGCGTTTCGTCGACACCGCCGGTATTCGCCGCCGCGTGCACCTCGCCCAGGGCGCTGACTTCTACGCGTCGCTGCGCACCAGCGCCGCGCTGGAGAAGGCCGAAGTGGCCGTGGTGCTGCTCGACGTGACCGAGGTCATCAGCGAGCAGGACATTCGTGTGATCGACCTGGTCATCGAGTCCGGCCGTGCGCTGGTGCTCGCCTTCAACAAGTGGGACATGATCGACGATGACCGCCGCCGTTACCTGGAGCGTGAGATCGAGCAGGACCTGGCCCACGTGGCCTGGGCGCCGCGGGTGAACATCTCCGCCAAGACCGGCCGCCACATGGAAAAGCTGGTTCCGGCCCTCGAGATCGCCCTCGCGTCGTGGGACACCCGCATTGCCACCGGCAAGTTCAACGCGTTCCTCGCCGAACTCGCCGCGGCCCACCCGCACCCCGTGCGCGGCGGCAAGCAGCCCCGTATTCTCTTCGGCACACAGGCCTCGAGCCGTCCGCCGACGTTCGTGGCCTTCACGACCGGGTTCCTCGACCCGGGTTACCGTCGCTACATTCAGCGTCGGCTGCGCGAGATCTACGGCTTCGAGGGAAGCCCGATCAACCTCAGCATGCGAGTGCGCGAGAAGCGCAAACGCTAAGGTTCCCCCCCCAGCGCCACACCCTGCACGTGCGCCCGATCCGTCGGGCGCACGTGCAGTTCTGTGTCCCCGGCCTGCGCGCCAAAGCACGCCTCGCCACCGCGCCGCGAGGCGTGCACTCACCGCGCCACCGCGCCACCGTGCCGCGAGGCGTTCGCCCGCCTCGCTGGTCCGGCGCTTCGCGCCGAAGTCAGTTCCGCAAGAGGCGTTCCCCACCTCGCGGGTCCGGCGCTTCGCGCCGGAGTCAGTTCCGAAAGAGACCTTCACCACCTCGCTGGTCGAGGCGCGAGGCACGAGCGATCGAGACCCTGTAAGAGACCTTCACCACCTCGCTGGTCGAGGCGCGAGGCACGAGCGATCGAGACCCCGCAAGCCGACCTTTGAACGCGTGTCAGGTCTGAGGCTCGGCTCACGCGGTCTCGATCGCTCCGTCGTCGCGCCTCGACCAACGCAGCCGGAACCGCCCGTCTCAGGTCGGGAACGGGTCGGCGTAGCCGGCCCACTCCATCGGCCCGGCGAGCAGCTCGGCGTCTGTCAGTAGGCAGCCGGCCAGCACGGAACTGATATGCGCGTCGTGAAGATCGACGCCCACGAACACAACCTGCTGACCACCGGGGGTGCGCGGGTTCCAACTGGGAAGGTCGGTGGCGGTCAGCGTATGGCCCTGGCCGGTGCTCGTCCACGAGAGCACGCTGGCGGGGCGGCTGGCGAGGCGGATCACCCCGCGGGAGCGCAGAATCGTACCGGCCTGTGCCGGTGCCAGATCGCTGGCTATCGCGTGGGCGAGGCGCCACGGGTGAAACGGGCGCGGGTCTTGAAAGACCACGGTTGGCATGGCCTCGGCGGTGGCCGTGTCGGCTCCGGTCTCGCAGGCCAGCACCCATCCCATTGTGTCGTGCAGCCGCCCTGCCTGCCGGGGCTCGGCCCACCAGGGCGTCTGCAGCAGCGCGGTCAGCAGGGGAGAAGGAATGACCCGGGCGCGCGGGTTCAGGGCGCCGAGCAGGGCGACGGTCTCGCGGGCGGGCTGGGTGCCCAGGGTTTCGAGGCCGGAGACCAGAATAATGCTCGCGAACTCGAGCTGTTCGGCCAGGAGCTCAGCCTGGTCGAGATCGGTGATCGACGTGGGTGCGGCGAAGAGCAGTCGGCGTATTTCCGCGGCCGAGGCGACCGTGATCACGTCGCGCAGGTAGGGTTTCGGGCCGGTCGCAGCGTTGCGGGCGAAGACCTGCTCGAGGGTGCTGGCGGCATCCGCTGTGGAGAGGTGTGGGTTGACGTTGATCACGATATCGGTGGCCGGGCGGGCGCCGTTGTGGCCGCAGGCCAGGTGGCGACGTTCCGAGTGGTCGAGGGCGCAGAGGTCTTCGGCCAATCGGGTGGTCAGGGCGCAGGGGTCGAAGGTGGTGCTCGGTACGAGGTTCACATGGCGGGCACCGCCGCCGGCGAGGGTGTTGCACACGAACTCACGGGCGCTGGCACGCAGGCCGCTGACCATAAAGATGGGCACGTCGGTCATGGGCGTTCCTCTCGGTGTGCACGGCCGGTCGCCGCAACCTGACAGCAGTCTAACGGAATGATAATCATTATCAAGAAAGAACGGGGTGGCTACTCCGGCGCTGGATGCTCTGCGGCTGGCCTCTCCGGCGCTGACTGCGCAGCAGCAAGTGGCGCAGGGCGGTGAGGTGGGGAAACTCCACGAGCATGCCGATCACGATGGCCGCGTGCACAAGCGGGTATCCCGGTAGGGCCACCATGGTGAGAGCGAGCATCATGGGCGCGTTTCGGGCAGCCATGGTCATGGTCAGCAGTGCGTGCTCGGGGTGGGCGAGTCGAAACAGGCGGGTGAGCGTCTCGCTGAGCAGGTAGGTTGCGGCGAAGAACACGGTGGCGGCGGCGAGAATGATCGCGAACGCCCCCGCAGAGGCAACGATGGTGCCCACATTGGCGGCGAAGACCTGCACGATCAGGGCGGCGATCACAAACGGAACGGCCGCGCTGGCGCCGCGCAGCAGCCGGGCGGCTGCTGCCGAAGGCAGAAACAGGTGGCCGAGCGCGCGAATCGCGGTGGCCAGCAGCACGGGGAGGAGAAACCAGTGCCACACGGTCTGCAGCACGCCGGGCAGGTCGAGCTCGGTTGGGGTGCGGGCCAGCAGCACGAGCACCACGGGGAACATCAGCAGTTGGGTCACCAGGTTCAGGGGAATCAGTGCTGCACCGAGGGCGGTGTTGCCCCCGGCCAGCCGGGTGAAGCCGAGAAACCAGTCGGTGCAGGGCGCCAGAAAATAGATCAGCAGACCGGTGAACAGCAGCGGCTGACCCGAGAGAAACAGCGTCGCCACCACAATGCCCAGCAGGGGCACCAGAACGAAGTTGGCGGTGCATGCGAGCAGCAGAAACCGTGAGGCCTGGCGCAGCTGCAGCAGGTGTGCCGCGCGCACCTCGACAAGCAGCAGGCACATGAGCGTGAGGAGGGTGACATCCACGCCGGCGCCGAGGGCCTGGCCGAACATCGGGAGCGCGGCGCCGAGCCCGGAGCCGAGCATGATGGCCGCTCCGAGCAGCAGCGTGAGTGCCCAGGGTGCGGCGGCGCGAATCAGCAGGCGCATTCCACGCCGCAGCAGCTCAGGTCGTCGGTGAGCATGCCGGCGCTGCGCCAGGCGTCGAGGCCGTCACAGTTCTTTCCGAGCCGCTCACCGATCACCCGCGCCACGTGGGCGAAGCGCTGGCGGTATTTGTAGATGAAGCAGAATTTGAGGTTGCCCTGCCGCAGGGCGGCGCCGCTGAGAAAGAGACCGGGGGTGAGGGTCGATTCATCGTTGTCGTCGAGCAGCGGCCAGCCGTCTGCGCGGGTGTCGAACAGGGCGGTGGCCGGGCCGAGGCCGGGGCCGAAGCCGGTGGCCAGCACGGGGCGGGAATCGGCGGGGAGCGCGCCGCCGCCGGCAATGGCCACGGAGTACGCCGCGGCCTTCGGGTCGGCGCTGTTGCGTCGAATGCCGGTGACGCGGCCGCCCGCGCTGAGGGTGAGGCGCCCGGTGGCCTCGGCGGCGGCGAGGCGCTGCCGGGTGCGCGGAGCGAGCCTGAACGAGGGGTCGGAGCCGCTGCCGGAGTCCCAGGGGTGTTCCGGGTCGATCACGGTCACCGTGGCCCCGCGAGAGACGTGGAAGCAGGCCACGTCGAGACCGGATTCATAGCCGCCGGTCGCCACGACGCCGTCGGTGCGGGGCGTCCAGGCCGATGGCGCCCAGGAGTGGTCGGCGTGGGCGCTGCCGGCCATGTC
>JAWOHA010000249.1:0-5106 GCA_046496385.1 Cryobacterium sp.
GTGCTGGTGAACGGAACCCTCGGCCCGTACCTCGATGTGACCACGGATGTGGTGCGGCTGAGGCTCCTGAACGGCTCGACCGCCCGCACCTACGACTTCGGCTTCGACGACCGGCGCTCGTTCGAGCTGATCGGCACCGACGGCGGTCTGCTGGAGGCTCCGGCGACGATGACCGGCATCCGCCTCTCGCCCGGAGAACGCGCCGAGGTGCTCGTCACCGTCACGGCGGGGGAGACGGTGACGTTGCGCTCCACCCCGCCCGACCTGGGCACCTCGTCGGGACAATCCGATCGCAACGCCGGTGGGGACACGCTGGACATTCTGCAGTTGCGCGCGGCAGACACCCTGGCCGGCAGCGGTCCCGCCCCCGACCAGCTCGTCGCGATGGAGCGCCTCGACGACGCCGACACCGCCGTGAATCGCCGCTTCACCCTGAACGGGTACAACATCAACAACCGCACCATGGACTTGGGCCGTATCGACGAGACCGTCGAAGCGGGCGTCACCGAGAAATGGACCGTCGACAACGCTATGCCGTTGCCGCACAACTTTCACGTACACGGCGCCCATTTCGAGGTGGTGCGGGTGGGCACCGACGACCCGGCCCCGGAGCTGACCGGGTGGAAAGACACCATCTACCTGGAGCCGGGCAAACGCTATGAACTCCTGATCCGTTTCGACGGCAACGCCGACCGGGATTCTCCCTACATGTACCACTGCCACATGCTGGCCCATGAAGACGCCGGCATGATGGGGCAATTCGTGGTGGTGCAGCCCGGTGAGACCGCCGGCACGGTACCGACCTCGCCCGCGGTGTTCCGGCCTGAGAGCACCGCGCCCTCCGGCAGCGGTCCTCGAATGCTGCAGCCCGAGCACGGTCACTAGGCCGTGGCCGCACCGATGATCACGCGCAACCTCGCCACGCGATTGGCAGCATTCGGTTCCCCGAGACGAGCGCAGAACAGCTAAAATCTAATAAGCATTCAGGGGAAGTGATACTTGTGTGGGATTTGCTGCACCGAGGGCGTCAAGACGACGCCGAGCCGGATGGCGTGGTCGAAAACGTCACGGCGACGTCGGGCGTGTCCTCCGCAGTCCCGTCCGATGAGCCGTCTGAGGCGCGGATCGTGGATGAAGGCATCATGATCGCGCTGTCGGCTGTGCGGATGGCCGTGAAGAACCACATCATCGTGGGAGCCCTGCGTGAGCACCGCGACTTCGACCGGCTGGAGTACGCCGAGACCGCCCGCGCCGAGCTGGACACCCTGGCGCGTCAGAACGAGGAATACGCGGAACGGGTCGGAGAGCTGCGCAAGGACATCATCAGGAAGCGCTGGAAGACGGAGCTGACCCTGGACCAAAAGGGAGACCTGGTCCAGCTGGCGCTGCGCCGTCGCGTACACGAACGGCTCGCCATCGCCCTGGACACGGTGTCACGCGACCCCGACGCGCTGCAGGACGTGGTGCGGGACTCCCAGCAGGACGCCAGCCGTGAAATCGGCTCGGCACTCAGCACGAAGCTGATGCAGGTCATCGACCGGCGGGATCCGAACTACGAACGCGGGCGGGCGTTTCGGTTGCAGACGCTGATCAGCGTGGACCTGGCCGACTTGCTCAACTACAACAACGACTACTAGTACGACAATGACGACTAGTACGACTAGTACGACAATGACGACTCGTGCTGCAGCGGCTGTCTGCGTGCTCAGATGACGTGAACTGGAGGGGATGACGGGAATCGAACCCGCGCCATCAGTTTGGAAAACTGAGGCTCTACCATTGAGCTACATCCCCATATGCCCGATTTTCCGGCACGTAGACAGCGTAGTACACGAAACCGGTCGTTCGCTGCCACTAAGCGCTCCGGAGAGACGGGCCTGTGCACTAGGCTTGGCTAGGTCATTCTGGGAAGCACGAGAAATTCGTGCAGCCCGGACTGCCTCAACGGGTTGAGATGGCGATCCGGGGCGTAGCTCAGCTTGGTAGAGCGCTCGGTTTGGGACCGAGAGGTCGCAGGTTCGAATCCTGTCGCCCCGACCATCACCCCGGCACATCGTTCTAAACCACAGGAGAGTCCCGAGTGAAGTCCACGGTCGAAAAACTGAGCCCCACCCGCGCCAAGCTCACCATCACGGTGAGCCCGGACGAGCTGAAGCCAGCCATCACCCATGCCTACGGCCACATTGCCGAGGACATCAATATCCCCGGTTTCCGTAAGGGCAAGGTTCCGCCGCCCATCATCGACCAGCGCGTCGGCAAGTCCGCCGTGCTCGAGCACGCCGTGAACGAGGGCCTTGACGGCTTCTACCGTTCCGCCGTAGACGAGCACAAGCTGCGCCCGCTCGGCCGCCCGGAAGCCGACATCGTCGAATGGCCCAGCGACCAGGACTTCTCCGGAGACCTGCTGCTGGCCATCGAGGTCGATGTCCGTCCCGAAATTGATCTTCCCTCCTACGAGGGAATCAACATCACCGTTGACGCCGTCGAGGTGTCCGACGAGGAAGTCGCGGAAGAGCTCGACAAGCTGCGCAGCCGTTTCGGCACGCTCATCACCGTCGACCGCCCGGCCAAGACGGGTGACTTCGCCCAGATCGACCTGTTCGCCGCCATCGACGGCGAAGAGGTCGACACCGCCAGCGGTATCTCCTACGAGGTCGGTTCCGGAGATCTCATCGCCGGTCTGGACGAGGCTCTCGACGCCCTGAGCGCCGGCGAGACCACCACGTTCAACTCCGACCTGCTCGGAGGCGAGCACGAGGGCGAGACCAGCCAGATCACCATTACGGTCATCGCCGTCAAGGAGCGGGAGCTTCCCGCCGCCGACGACGACTTCGCCCAGATCGCGAGCGAGTTCGACACCATCGCCGAGCTGACCGCGAGCCTGAAGACCCAGGTCGAAACCACGAAGGCTGCCGGCCAGGGAGCCCAGGCCCGCGAGCGTCTGCTCGACACGCTCGTCGGCTCCGTCGAGGTGCCGATTCCCGCCGCGATCATCCTCGACGAGGTCAACCGTCACCTCGAGGGCGAAAAGCGCATGGACGACGACACCCACCGCGCCGAGGTCACCGAGGCGAGCGAGAAGACGTTCCGTCAGCAGATCCTGCTCGACACGATCGCCGAAGCCGAAGAGGTCAAGGTCAGCCAGGACGAGCTGACCCAGTACCTCATCCAGGGTGCCAGCCAGTACGGCATGGAGCCGAGCGAATTCGTTCAGGCCCTGAGCAGCAACGGCCAGATCCCCTCGATGGTGGCCGAGGTCGCCCGTAACAAGGCCATCGCCATCGCCCTGGGCAAGGCGGCCGTCGTCGACTCCAACGGCAAGCCGGTCGACCTCGCCGAGTTCACGGCTCCGTCCGCCGTGGAGTCGGCCATCGCCGACGCCGTCGCGGACGCCGAAGCCGAAGACGCCCCGGCCGAGGAAGCTGCGGTGACGGATGCCGACGCACCCATCGTCGTCGCCGAGAAGGCGCCGGCCAAGAAGAAGGCCGCGCCCAAGAAGAAGGCCGCGCCCAAGGAATAACAGCGCCACCTACGCAACACCCGGAACGGGCCGAATGTCATCGACATTCGGCCCGTTCTGCGTGTGGGGGCCACGTTTCACTGCCCGGAACGCCCGGCTTAATCTGCCGAGGGCGAACAGAGCCGTTTTCGCCCTCGCGCTCCGATAGATTCATGGAGAACGACAACTGAAACGGAGCACGACATGGCCGACCCGACACCCACCAATGGTGTATTTGACCGACTGCTGAAGGACCGCATCATCTGGCTCGGCTCAGAGGTCCGTGACGAAAACGCCAATGAGATCTGCGCGAAGATCCTGCTGCTGGCAGCCGAAGACTCAAACCGCGACATTTACCTCTACATCAACTCTCCCGGCGGATCGATCACGGCGGGCATGGCGATCTACGACACGATGCAGTTCGTACCCAACGACATCGTCACCGTCGGAATCGGCATGGCGGCCTCGATGGGGCAGTTCCTGCTCACCTCGGGCACCAAGGGCAAGCGCTATATCACCCCGAACGCGCGTGTGCTGCTGCACCAGCCGTCCGGTGGCTTCGGTGGCACGGCCGCTGACATCCAGACCCAGGCTCGCCTGATTCTCGACATGAAACAGCGCCTCTCCGAGATCACCGCAGCGCAGACCGGCAAGACCGCCGAGCAGATCAACGCCGATGGTGACCGCGACAACTGGTTCAGCGCTCAGGAAGCCCTCGAGTACGGTTTCGTCGACCACCTCCGCGCATCCGCGTCGGATGTCGTCGGCGGCGGCGGTACCGAAGCCGACGCCACCAAATAGTCCGCCGAAACTGAACAGGAAGAAATCATGACTATCCCCACATTCGGTGGAACGGCCTACAGCTCCATGGGCGGCTCGACCACAAACGCGCCCGAGTCGCGCTACATCCTCCCCACCTTCGAAGAGCGCACCGCCTACGGCTACAAGCGCCAGGACCCCTACGCCAAGCTGTTCGAGGATCGCATCATCTTCCTCGGTGTGCAGGTCGACGATGCCTCCGCCGATGACGTCATGGCCCAGCTGCTCGTGCTGGAAAGCCAGGACCCCGACCGCGACATCGTGATGTACATCAACTCTCCCGGTGGCTCGTTCACCGCCATGACGGCGATCTACGACACGATGCAGTACATCCGTCCGCACGTGATGACGGTCTGCCTCGGTCAGGCGGCGTCCGCTGCGGCAGTGTTGCTGGCCGGCGGCACGGCGGGCAAGCGTCTCGCCCTGCCGAACGCCCGGATCCTGATCCACCAGCCCTCGGCCGGCGGCCAGGGTGGCGGCCAGGCCTCGGACATCGAGATTCAGGCGGCTGAGATTCTGCGCATGCGGGTCTGGCTCGAAGAAACCCTGTCACACCACTCCAACCGGAGCGTCGAGCAGGTCAACAAGGACATCGACCGCGACAAGATCATGAGTGCCGCGGACGCCTTGGAGTACGGTCTGATCGACCAGGTGCTCACTAGCCGGAAGAACCTTCCCACTCTGGTCAAGTAACACTTTCGCACGGCCTGCGGCGTCCTGTCTGTAGACGGGGCGCCGTTTGGCGTGTGCGGCTTTCTACGTCACCTGCGCGCATCTGTCACAGGCAC
>JAWOHA010000041.1:0-6637 GCA_046496385.1 Cryobacterium sp.
GCTCCCCACCCCGACCGTGGCCAGCGCCCCGCCGGCGGCCTCCGCCGCCGTACCCGCTCAGCCCGCCCCGCGCGACCTGCGCGGCGAAGCCGTGACCGCCCGCCGTGAGCTGGTCTTTGCCATGGGCATGGGCGGTATGGGCGGCGGCAGCGTGTCGGCGACGATCAACGGCCGCGAGTTCGACGGGGCACGCGTCGACACGACGGTACAGTTCGGCAGCGTCGAGGAGTGGCTGCTGACCAACACCAGCCCGATGGATCACCCGATGCACCTGCACGTGTGGCCGATGCAGATCGTGGAGCAGGGTGGGCAGGCGGTGCAGTCGGTGCTCTGGCAAGACGTCGTGAACATCCCTGCGCGCAGCACCACCCGCGTGCGCATCGCCTTCGACACGTTCGATGGGCGCACGGTCTACCACTGCCATATTCTTGACCACGAAGACGCCGGCATGATGGGCGTGCTGCTCGCCCGGTAGCACCCGCCGCCCTTACGTCATACCCCCAGTGGGTATATCGTGAACGGATGACGACACAACGACAGCACCCGGATGCGACGCCCACACCCCAGGAAGGCACGGCGGGTCATGCGGAGATGAAACACGCCGAGCACCCGGAACACGCCGGCCATTCGGAACACGCCGGCCATTCGGGCGGCGCGGGCCACGGCGGTCACGGCGGTCACGGCGACCACGTCGGCCAGTTCCGCCGCCTGTTCTGGATCATGCTGGTACTCGCCGTTCCGGTCGTGGCCTTCAACTCGATGTTCGCCATGCTGCTGGGCTACGACCTCCCGGCCGCGGGTCCGGTGACCTGGATCTCCCCTGTTCTGGGCACCGTGATGTACGCCTGGGGCGGGCGGCCGTTCCTCACCGGCGCGGCATCGGAGCTGAGAGAACGCACACCCGGCATGATGCTGCTCATCTCGCTGGCGATCACGGTGGCCTTTCTCGCCTCCTGGGCCGCCAGTCTCGGCCTCATCGACGCCCAGCTCGATTTCTGGTGGGAACTGGCCCTGCTGATCGTGATCATGCTGCTCGGGCACTGGATCGAGATGCGGTCCCTCGCCCAGACCTCGTCGGCACTGGACTCCCTTGCCGCGCTGCTGCCCGACGAAGCGGAACGCGTCGAGGGCGACTCGACCGTGCTGGTCTCCCCCACCGATCTGGTGCTGGATGACGTGATCGTGGTACGGCCCGGCGGGCGCATTCCCGCCGACGGCCGCATCGTGGAGGGCACCGCCGACGTCGATGAGGCCATGATCACCGGCGAATCCCGTGCCGTCAGCCGCGGCCCCGGCGACCCCGTCGTCGCCGGCACGGTGGCCACAGATTCCGCACTGCGCGTGCGAGTGACCGCGGTCGGCGACGACACCGCACTGGCCGGCATTCAGCGTCTGGTGACCGAGGCACAGGGTTCCTCCTCCCGGGCCCAGCGCATCGCCGACACGGCCGCGGGCTGGCTGTTCTGGTTCGCGCTCGGCGCCGCCGTGATCACCGCCACGGTCTGGACGCTGCTCGGCCAGCCGCAGGATGCCGTCGTCCGCACGATCACCGTTCTGGTGATCGCCTGCCCGCACGCCCTCGGCCTGGCCATTCCCCTCGTCGTGTCGATCGCCACCGAACGGGCCGCTAAGGGCGGCGTGCTCATCAAAGACCGGATGGCCCTGGAAAGCATGCGCACCGTGACGGCGGTGGTCTTCGACAAGACCGGAACCCTCACCCGCGGCGAACCGACGGTGACGCACATCGAGAGCACGGGCGGGCACAGCGACGACGACCTGCTCGCGGCGGCGGCGGCGGCCGAAGCCGACAGCGAGCATCCGCTGGCCCGGGCCATCGTGCGGGCCGCCGCCGGCCGAAACCTCAGCGTGCCGCGCGCCACCGACTTTCGCACCTCGGCCGCGGTCGGTGTGACGGGCACCGTCAACGGAGAGCAGATCAGCGTGGGCGGCCCGGGCATGCTCGAGAGCCACCACGCCACGGCGCTCCCCGTGACCGAGCAGTGGGCCGGGCAGGGCGCCATCATTCTGCACGTGTTGCGCGGCGGTGTCGTGATCGGCGCCCTCGGCCTCGCCGACGAGGTGCGGCCCGAATCCCGCCAGGCCGTGGACGCGCTGCAGGCCCGCGGCGTGCAGGTGGTCATGCTCACCGGAGACGCCGAAGCGGTGGCGCAGTCCGTGGCCACGGACCTCGGCATCGATCGGGTCTTCTCGGGCGTGCGCCCCGAAGACAAGGCCCAGAAGATCGCCGAGCTGCAGCAGGAATCCCGCCGGGTCGCCATGGTCGGCGACGGCGTCAATGACGCCCCCGCGCTGGCCCAGGCCGACGTGGGCGTCGCCATCGGCGCGGGAACGGATGTCGCGATCGCCTCGGCCGGGGTGATCCTCGCCAGTGACGACCCGCGTTCGGTGCTCTCGGTGATCGAGCTGTCCCACGCCAGCTACCGCAAGATGAAGCAGAACCTGTGGTGGGCGGCCGGCTACAACCTGATCTCGGTGCCGCTGGCCGCCGGGGTGCTCGCGCCCGTGGGCTTCGTGTTGCCGATGGAGATCGGCGCCCTGCTGATGTCGGTGTCCACGGTGGTGGTCGCCGTGAACGCGCAGCTGCTGCGCCGGTTGGACCTGCGGCCGGAGACGAGCGTGCGCGGGAACCGCTCGTAAGGGCACGAATGATCGAGGCCGGGCGAGGCGCTGCGTCTACTCGCGGCGGAGCATGCCCGCCGAGGCGATGATCAGGCGGGCGTCGTCGAGCACGACGCGCAGGTTCTTGGCGCCCACCGACACGATGGTGCCGTGCAGCCCGTCGAATGTGCTGCCCGGGCTGCGCGTGACGATGCGGTCCGCCACCCGCAACGGCAGGGCGGCAACGCGCGTCGTGCGCGGTGCGAGCGTGGCGCCGGCGGCGCCCGCGCGCAGCGCCGTGGCGTCGGCGAACGCGATGCCGTAGAGCTGGCCATCACGATCCGACCGAAAATGAAATCGCGTGCGGGCGATCTTCATCACGATGCCGGTCTCGGCGCGGTCCCGGCTCACGATGCGGTCGCCGACGGCGATGTCGGGGTCTCGTGCCGGCAGGTTCGGTGGCGCGTTCGCCGGCAGGTTCGCCCGGCGCAGGGCCACCAGCCTGATGTTCACCAGGGAGTCGTACTGCGCGCTGAACAGGCGGCACCTGGTTTGCCCGATCGTCACGATCAGTCCGCTGTAGCGTTCATCGAGGCTGATCACGCGCTCTCCGATCTGCAGGGGGCCGCTCCGGATGCCGGCCCGGGCCGGGGCGACGGCGTGCGCGAAGGCCAACTGCGCGGCCTGCTGCGCCTCGTAGGCCGGGTTTTTCGCCGTGCGGTGCCCGGTGTAGCCGATTGTGCGGGCGGCGTCTTTCCACACCCGGTCATGACCGTGTTCGACGCCGGCGTGAACGTGCGCGATTTCGTGCAGCATGGTCTGGGTCACCGCCACGGTGTCGGCGGCCAGCACGAACACGGTTCCCATCGACAGGGTGCGGGTGCCGTAGTTGCAGAAGCCCAGCCGCATGGTCGCGCGGTCGAAGCGGAACGTCCAGCCGATACTCGTCACACCGTGCGTCTGCATGAGCGCGAGGGCCGCCGCCCGGGCCGCGATCAGGTCCATCAGCCGGCCACCGCTCCGGTGTGCCGGACCGCGCTGATTCTGCCCCGGCGGGGTGCTCGGCGGGTGTCTTCTGGTTGCGGCGGGGCGTTTGAGGTGGGCATGGACACATTCTTCGCCGTGCCGACCCTCCGATCAGCGCACGGCCACGATCTGTGCACAACGCAGCCTGTGCATAACACGGCCCGTGCCTACGGCGGCCCGTGCCTACGGCGGCCCGTGCCTAAAGCGGCCCTCAGCCGTTCCCCGTCACCGCCCGCACCAGCGCGGCGAACCGGGCGTTGCCGCACAGATCGTCCAGGAGCACCGGCCTGCCGTCGGGCCCGGCGAGGGGCACACGCCAGTTCGGGTATTCATCCACGGTTCCCGGCTGGTTCTGGGTGCGCTGCTCCCCCACCGCGTCGACGAGGGCCACGCCCAGCAGCGTCGACGGCGTGAGCGTGGTCAGCGCGTACAGGGCCTCGACGGTGTCGGGAACGGTCGCGGCGGCATCCGTGAGCAGGCCACGCTCGTGCAACAGGGCGAGCACGGCGCCCTGCTCGGCCGTGTCGAGGGCGCGCTCGTGGGCCAGCGAGTGCTGCAACAGTCCGAGCCTGTCGCGCAGCGTCACGTGGTCCCCGGCCAGGTACCCCGCGGTGGGCGGCAGATCATGCGTGTTCACGCTGGTGAGGCAGTGCTGCCGGTAGCGTTCGGGTGTGATCGGCCCGGCGGCGTCGTGTTCGAACCACACGATCGAGGTGCCGAATATGCCACGCTCCTCGAGGTAGTCGCGCACCCACGGCTCGAAGATCCCGAGGTCTTCGCCGATGACCACGGCGCCGGCCCGGTGGGCCTCAAGCGCGAGAATGCCGATGAGCGCCTCGTGGTCGTAGCGCACATAGGTGCCCTCCCGGGCGTCGGCGCCCGGGAGAATCCACCACAGCCGGAACAGGCCCAGCACGTGGTCCACCCGGATTCCGCCGGCATGGCGCAGCACACTGCGCAGCATGTCCCGGTAAGCGGCGTACCCGGTCTCCTCCAGCCGGGCCGGATGCCACGGCGGCTGTGACCAGTTCTGTCCCTGCTGGTTGAAGACGTCGGGCGGTGCGCCCACGGTCACCCCGGCAGCGAGCACTCCGTGCAGAATCCAGGCATCCGCTCCCTGGGGCTGCACTCCCACGGGCAGGTCGTGCACGATGCCCAGCGGCATTCCAGCGGCCAGGGCGGCGCGCTGCGCGGCGGCGAGCTGGTCGTCGCAGAGCCACTGCAACCAGCTGTGAAAGTCGACCCGGTCGGCGAGGGCCGCCGCGTGGCGTCGGGCGGCCGGGCCCCGAGGGCCGGTCGGCTGCTCGAGCCACTCGGGGGCGTCGGGCGGCAACGTTTCGGCGAGGGCGCACCAGAGCGCGAAATCCCGCAGCGACTCCCCCTCCCGGGCTAGAAAGGCGGTGTACTGCTGCTCCCGGGCCGCACCGCGCGGCACGGCGTGAATCAGTTGCAGCGCCTGCAGCTTCGCGGCATAGATCGGGTCGCGGTCGATGCGGTCGGCGTCGGTGTTGGCTGCACGCATCCGTTCGGCCAGAGCCTCGACCCGGGCGCGTGCCGACGCCGGCAGGTAGTCGTATTCCGGCACCTGCTCCACGCGCAGGTACAGCGGGTGAAAGAACCGCCGGCTGGTGGGCAGATACGGCGACGGCTGCACGGGCGGCGCCGGTTCGGCGGCATGCAGCGGGTTGACCAGCACGAACCCGGCACCGTACCGGCTGCCCGCGATCACGGCCAGGTCGGCGAGGTCGGCGAAGTCGCCGATGCCCCAGGAACGCCTCGATCGCACCGAGTACAGCTGCGCCATCAATCCCCAGGACCGCCGGTTCTGCAGCGCCGGCGGGTTGTGCAGCTTCTCGGGCGTGACCACGAGCGACACGCACGCCGTGCGGCCCTCGCAGTCGGCGTGCAGTTGGTGCCAGCCGAGCGGCAGCCCCCCGGGAAGGCCGAAGATGCGCCGGCTCACCGAGTGCCCGTCGATCTGGCGGGTATCCCACCACTCGTCCTGCTGCAGCAGGTCATGCCGCTGCCCGTTTTCGGTGCTGATCCACACCGACACGGATGCCCCCTGCCGCGCATGCACCGTCAGCGCGGACTCGCCCCCGTGCCGCAGCACCACGACCGGCGGCAGCAGGCGACGCCACGGCGCGATGTCGGCCTCTCTCTGCGCGGCCGCCACCGCGGCAGGCGTATCGGCGGTGATTCCGAGGGCGGCGAGCACCCCGAGCAGGGTGGCGCGGCTCACCTCGATCTTCTCGCCGTGCTCGCCCCAGAACCAGGTGTCCACACCCATCTGCCGGGCCAGGGCCTGCAGGTCGTCGAGACAATCGTGCGCGCCGTCGCGGGTCATGAGCACACTCTAGAGGGTCTGGTCACAGAAGAAACGCTCGAGCGCCTCGCCGCCCGACCCCCTTCGCCGGTCGCCGCCCGAGCCCCCTCGCCGGTCGAGGCCCGACCCCTCGCCGGTCGAGGCCCGAGCCTGCGAGGGATCGAGACCCGGTGAGCCGACAGGTCGTCCCTAGTTCACGCTGACGGGCCTATTCGCCCGGTGCGTCTGCGCCGGCCGCCAGGCCTGGCTCGGGTCCGCCCACTCCGGCCCCCGCACCTGCGGCCTGCCCTTCTCCATGCGAATCCGCCACCCCGACGACTCAATCTCCGCATGATGCCGTCGACACAAACACACCCCGTTATCGATCTCGGTGCGACGCTCCTTCGCCCACGCCTTCACATGATGAATCTGCGTCCAATACGCCGGCACATCACACCCCGGAATGACACACCCGCCGTCCCTCGAACTGATCGCCAGGCGTTGCTTGGGCGTGAAGCAGCGATTCTTCTTCCCGAGCTTCACGAACGCGTCATTCGTGTCGAAGAGCACGCCCTGGTACCCGCCCGAGCAGATCGCCTGTTTCACGGCCCGCATCGAGATCGGCGCCTCCTGCCCGTCGATCCAGCCGACACCCCTGTTGTTGTCGAGGTCGCGCACATTCACGTG
>JAWOHA010000046.1:0-4498 GCA_046496385.1 Cryobacterium sp.
GCTGGCCGTGTTCGCACCCGACCACGTGCGCCCGCCCGCCAAGGCGATGATGCGCATCTACCGTGACGTGCGCTTCGCGAAGGACAAGACTCCCTACAAAACCACCATGAGCGCGTACTGGCCCCGACAGGGCCTGGAGAAGAGCGGAGCAGCGGGTTTCTATGTGCAGGTCGGTGCGCACGGCGTCATGATCGCGGGCGGCGCCTACAGCCCCGGTCCCGCCCAGCTTCTCGCGGTGCGCCGCCATCTGCTTGAGCACCATGAGGCCTTGCGCGCGATACTCACCGACCCCGCTGTGACGGCTCGCACCGACCCGTTCGACGGCCGGCAGCTGCTGCGCGCACCGCGCGGGTTTTCCCCCGAACACCCGGCGCTCGACCTGCTGCGCTGCCGCCGGTTCGCGATCACGGCCACGATGCCCTTCGACGTGGCCCTGCAGAGCGATTTCGCCGACACCATCGCCGAGCACTTTCGGCTGCTGGCTCCCCTCGTCAACGCTCTCAACGTTCCGCTGGCCCTCGCCACCCCGCTTCAGGTCGCCGCGCAGGTCGGCCGGTGAGCGCGACGCTCGTGGCCCAGGGGCTGGCCGGCGGACACGGCCATCGCACCCTGTTCGACAACCTTGATCTCACGGTCGCCGCCGGCGATGTCATCGGCGTGGTCGGCGTGAACGGCTCCGGCAAGAGCACCCTGCTGAGCATCCTGGCGGGAACCCGCGCCGCACTGGCGGGAACGGTCTCGCTCGCCCCGTCCGACGCGTTCATCGGCTGGCTGCCCCAGGAACACGAACGGGTCCCCGGCGAAAGCGTCGCGGGATACATCGGGCGCCGCACCGGGTGCACGCAGGCCACCACGGCCATGGACGCCGCGGCATCCGCCCTGGCAGACACCGACCCCGAACCCCGGCGTGACGGGCTCACGGCGGCTGACGCCTACTCGGCGGCCCTCGAACGCTGGCTGGTCAGCGGTGCCGCCGACCTCGAGGAGCGCTTGCCGGTGGTGCTGGCCGACCTGGGGCTGCACCTGGAGGCCGGCAGCGCTGCGACCGCGCTGATGACCGCGCTGTCGGGAGGGCAGCTGGCCCGGGTGGGACTGGCCGCGCTGCTGCTGAGCCGGTTCGACGTCGTGCTGCTCGACGAGCCGACCAACGACCTCGACCTGGCCGGTCTGGAGCGTCTTGAGGGTTTCGTGCGTGGGTTGCGCGGCGGCGTCGTGCTGGTCAGTCATGACCGCGAATTTCTGGCACGTTGCGTGACCCGCGTGCTGGAGCTCGATCTCGGGCAGGGCAGCAATCGGGTTTTCGGCGGCGGGTACGACGCCTATCTCGCTGAGCGTGCCACGGCCCGTCAGCACAAGCGCGACGACTACGACGACTTCGCGGCGAAGAGGGCCGACCTGGTGGGCCGGGCCCGCACCCAGCGGGAATGGTCCAGCCAGGGGGTGCGCAACGCCATGAAGAAGGCGCCCGACAACGACAAGATCCGGCGCACCGCCTCTGCCGAGTCCAGCGAGAAGCAGGCGCAGAAGGTGCGTCAGATGGAAAGCCGCATCGCACGCCTCGACGAGGTCGAGGAGCCGCGCAAGGAATGGCAGCTGGAGTTCACGATCGGGTCCGCCCCGCGGTCCGGTGCGGTGGTGGCCAGCCTCAGCGCCGCCGTTTTTCACCAGGGGGACTTCACCCTCGGACCGGTCACCCTGCAGGTGAACGCGGGCGAACGCATCGGCATCACCGGCGCCAACGGGGCCGGCAAGACGACCCTGCTGCGTGCGCTGCTCGGGCGCCTGCAACCCCGGCACGGCACGGCGCAGCAGGGGTCGAGTGTGCGGGTGGGCGAAATCGATCAGGCGCGCAGCCTCATTGACGGCGCGGCACCGGTCGCCGACATTCTGGCCGGGCTGCTCCCCGAGTCGTCGTCGGGCGAGGTGCGCACCCTGCTGGCCAAGTTCGGCCTGAAAGCCGACCATGTGACGCGTGCGGCCGCGGAGCTCTCACCCGGCGAGCGCACCCGGGCCGGGCTGGCTCTGCTGCAGGCGCAGGGAGTGAACCTGCTCGTGCTCGACGAGCCCACCAACCACCTCGACCTGGCCGCCATCGAGCAGCTCGAACAGGCTCTGGACAGCTATACCGGCACGCTGCTGCTGGTCACCCACGACCGGCGCATGTTGCAGACGGTGCGCACCGACCGGCGCTGGGTCGTGAGCGCGGGCCAGGTCAGCGAACTCTAGCCACGTCCCTGGTCGAGGCGCGAACCGCTGGTCGAGGCGCGAACCGCTGGTCGAGGCGCGAGGCACGAGCGATCGAGACCGGGCGAGACGCTTTCGCAAGCGGGTCTGCGAGTCGTTCGGCGCGGTCTCGACCAGCGCTGGAAGTCAGCGGGACTGGCGCTTCTTACCGGGGCGGGGCTGGCCTTTCACGGCCGGGGCCCGACCCTGCCCCTTCGAGGCCTTCGCTTTTCCGCCGGTGTTCGGGGCCACCGCCTTCGCTTTGGCGACGGATGCGGCCAGTTCGAGGCGGGCGTCCGCGAGCAGGGCCAGACCCGGTCGGGTGAGGGTCGTCGAGTCGGCGTCACGGTCGAAGAGGGCGAAGCCCACCTGGTTCTCGAGGGCTTTGATCGACATGCTCAGGGTCTTACGGGAAACGTTGAGCAGCGCCGCCGCCCGGGCGAAGTCGGGCTGCTCGGCCGCGGCAAGAAAATGCCGGAGCAGGGTGGTGTCCACGATAAAAGCCTTTCCTGACGTCCGCGCAGTTCGCAGCCGGACTAACAGGCTACGCGTCCCACGGCGCCGGCTGGTGCGCGCGGCCGCAGAATCTGCCACGGTGCGGCCTTGGCGGGAACGCCGTGGCGTGGTTCGCTGGGGTCATGACCACACTGCCGATGTTTCCGCTGGGATCCGTGTTGTTTCCCTATATGCCCCTGCAACTGCGCCTGTTCGAAGAGCGTTACCTGATCATGCTCGCCCGGGTGCTCGATCAGGAATTGCCGGAGTTCGGGGTGGTGCTGATCGAACGTGGTCAGGAGGTGGGGGGCGGCGAACACCGATTCGGCGTCGGCACGGTTGCCCAGATCACCCAGGTGTCGGCGCCGGAAGGATACGTCGGTGTGATCGCCCAGGGCGAGCGCCGTTTCGAAGTGCTGGAATGGGAGCCCGAAGACCCGCATCCGCAGGCGAGCGTGCGGGAGATGCCCGATCTGGACTGGAGTGAGGAGCTTCTGCCCCTGCGGGAACAGGCCGAGCTGGTGGTTCGGCGTACCCTGTCGCTGGCGAGCGAGTTCACCGATCAGGAGTGGTCGCCTGAAGTGGAGCTCTCTGACGACCCGACCGCGGCGGCGTGGCAGCTCGCGGCCATCGCTCCGCTTGGCCAGCTCGATCAGATCCAGCTGCTTCGCTCGACGACGATGGCGGGGTTGCTGGCCTCGGTCATCGACCTCACGGCCGTGGCCGCCGAGGCGTTCCGTGCGCCGTGGCCCGATGTGGAATGACGCCTCAGACGCCGATGTCACGCCGCCGCATCACGAGCGCCGTCACCGCGGTGACGGCCAGGGACAGGCCCAAGAACAGCAGAATCGTGGCCGTGTTCGCCCCGGTGGCGAGCGGGTCGTTCGCGTAGGCCCAGCTGTAGGGCGAGAGTGTGTGCAGCCACTGCAGGTCACTGCTCTGATTGCCCAGCGCGTGAAGAACGTACCCGATCACCGCCACGGATGCCCCGGCAGCGACGCCGCCGAGGCGTCGCCCGGTGAGGGCCCCACCGAGCAGGGCCGCGCTGCCGACGAGCACGGCCAGGCCGCAGAACAGCAGGCTGGTGCCGAGCAGGTGGCCGAGGTTCAGCTGCAGCCCGGCGGAATCGTTGAGGAGCCAGACCAGGGCGAAGGTGAGCATCGCGAGTAGGAACAGCTTCACCGCCAGGGCGGCGAATCGCTGCACCGCCACCTGGGCCCGAGTCACCCCGTGGGCCAGGGTCAGCTCGAGCCGCCCGGATTCCTCGTCGCCGCCGAGGGCCGCGGCGCCCCAGCCGGTGGCGGCGATGGTCATCAGCAGAAAACCGAGCAGGCCGAACAGGGTCGCCTGCGTGTACCCGGCACCGGTGCCGATCTGGTCGTAGTTGAGCGTGCGGGTGAGCTCCGGCGGCAGACTGTCGATCAGCTCCTGCATGCCGGCGGCCCCGGTCATGCTGGGAAACAGCGGCAGGTACAGGAACGTCGCCGCGGCGAGGCCCGCACCCCAGCCGATCAGGGAACGCCAGCTGTCGGCGAAGACTTTCGTGAAGAGTGGAAACGGTGTGCGCCGAATGGTGTCCGCCGGTTGGAGCCCGCCGGCGGCGCGTTGAGCGGCTTCGGGGGCGGAAACGTTCACGACGAAACCCCGCCGGGGCGACGGGCCCGCCGGTGGCCGGGGGACGGCGTCGCTGCAGGCCCGGATGTCCGAGGCCGACGGGCTGTACCTGCTCCAGACCCGGCCCCTGCGCCACACCCGGCACGAGGCGGCGGCCACCTTCGCC
>JAWOHA010000068.1:0-2772 GCA_046496385.1 Cryobacterium sp.
ACATGAGCGGCGTGCTCGCGAAGAACGGCGTGTCCGTCGTCGCCTCGGCAGGCAACAACGGCGCGACCGGCACTTTCTCGCTTGGCGCCCCGGGCGTCGGCGCGGGCGTGATCGGCGTCGCCTCGTTCAACAACATCGCCACCACCCAGCTCGCGTTCTCGATCTCGGACGACGGCCGCAAGGTGGGATTCAACCAGGCCAGCGGTTCGCCGCTCGCCCCGCTGGGCGGCTCGACGGCCCTGGCGCGCACGGGCACGGCAGCATCCCTGGCTGACGGCTGCAACGTGTCGCGTCCGCTGCCTGCCGAGATCGCCGGCAAGATCGCCCTCATCCGTCGCGGCACTTGCCCGTTCTACGAGAAGGCGCGCAACGCGGAGCTCGCCGGTGCAGTCGGCGTCGTGATCTACAACAACGCCGCCGGTCCAGCACAGAACATCACCGTCGCCGTGCCAGCGCCGCCGCCGGCCGATCCGGTCGGACCAGTGGGCATCCCGGTGGTCTCCATCACGCAGGACGACGGCGTGCTGATCGACGGTCGCCTCGCTACGGGTGCCGTGAACCTCACCTGGGGTGCGGGCACCGTCACGGCGCCAAGCGCAACGGGAGACCTGATCTCGACGTTCAGCTCGTACGGACTCGCACCGACGCTCGACCTCAAGCCGGACGTGGGCGCACCGGGCGGGTCGATCTTCTCGACCTACCCGCTCGAGAACGGCGCGTACGCGACGCTGAGTGGCACCTCCATGTCCGCACCGCACGTCGCCGGCGCAGTTGCGCTGATGCTGCAGGCGAACCCCGCCCTGAAGCCGCTCGAGATCCGTGACCGCCTGCAGAACCACTCCGACCCGAAGGTGTGGAACGGCAACCCGGCGCTCGGCTTCCTCGACGTCGTGGGCCGACAGGGTGCTGGCATGATCGACGTGGACGACACGATCAACGCCACCGTCGGCGTCACGCCGGCCAAGCTGCCGCTGGGCGAGGGCGCTGCCGGCCCGCAGACGCGGACGCTGACCGTGCGCAACTGGGGCGCGACTCCGGTGACCTACAACCTCTCGTCGGTCAACGGCCTGAGCGTCGGACGGCTGATCGCACCGTCGGGTGCGACGAATACTCCGGCGGCGTTCACGCAGCCGCACTTCCTCGGCGGCGCGACGGTGAAATTCGCCCAGTCGAGCGTCACCGTCCCGGCGGGCGGCACGGCCGTGGTGAAGGCCACGATCACGCCCGATCCCAACACGGGCAGCACGGCACCGTTCACCGGTCGCGTCTATGGCGGGTACCTCGTCATGACGCCTGCCGGCGGCGGCGCCCCGCTGCGCGTGCCTTTCGGTGGCTTCACCGGTGACTACCAGGCCGTGCCGCCGCTCGACGGGCACAACAACGCGACGCCGATGCCCTGGCTCGCGAAGCTGCTGCCCTGCACGCCGCCCACCGTGGGCAACTGCTTCTTCAACCAGTCTGCTGGCGCCACGTACACGCTGGCGGCGGGCGACAATCCCTGGTTCACGGTGCACTTCAACCACCACGTGCGTCGCGTCGAGTTCCAGATCGTCGACGCTGCGACGGGCACGCCGCTCGACCCGACCTACTCCAACTTCACGGAGTCGGACTACGTCGGGCGCAACGGCACACGCACGTTGTTCTTCTCCTTCGAGTGGACCGGCAAGCGCATCGCCGATGCGGCCGGCACGCTGGTGGACGTCCCGAACGGCGACTACCGGGTCAACGTCCGGGCCCTCAAGGCCATGGGCGTGGCGTCCAACCCTGCGGACTGGCAGGTCTGGACGTCGCCGGTGGTGACGATCGCCCGCCCGTAACCAGGCGGCACGCGCAAGCGTGATCCAGGGGCCCCTCGCGAGAGGGGCCCCTTTTTTTCAGCTGCGAGAAGCTCAGGATCGACGCAGCGGCACGGTCCGCTGCACCGCCGCGCCAGGACGACGCCTCAGCGATCGACGGGGGCGCCGCCCCGCTCGGCTGGCGGTCCGCCGCGACCCTCCGGACACAGGCTGAAGCGACCGCGGCTGTCGCCACGATACTCGAGCCGCCGGCCTCCCGCGTCGAGTACGACGCGATAGCCGGGCGTGAGCACCTGCAGCGTGCTTTCGTCCGGCCCGCTGCAGCCGAGCCCGCTGTCGGGCCAAGTCACCGCCTCGCTCTCGAGCAGGCGCACCGAGTCGAGCGCCAAGCCCGCCTGCCGCGCCACCTCGCCCCGCAGGCGATCGATCACTGCTTCGGGAACGACCTCCGCCCCAGTCGGCGGCACGGACGGCGGCGGTGCGGGCAGCGCCTGCACGGGATCACCCGGTCCCGGCCCAGTCTGATCGCGAGCACAGGCTGAGGTCGCCAGTGTGGAGACAACGAGCAGCGCGAACGAGTGCCGCCACCGGTGGTGCAGACTGGTGTTTCGATTCTGCATACCGACCCTCAACAGAGCCATGTAGAGGTGGTGGGCCCGCTGGGATTCGAACCCAGGACCAAGGGATTCACGTTGCCCCGGAGTTTCCGCCGGGCGTGGACTATCTCTTCACCCTCGGCTGCAACGCCGGTCGGGTGCGGGACGCTCTCTGCCTGTCATCAAGGGCACTTCAGCCCTCAGGTAGTCTCTGCACCGTCCGGCGGTGCACCGCCGGCTTGGCTCAGGGTTGCCATCGGCCGCGCCGGAAGGTTTCCCTGAATTCATCCCGTCCACTCCGCGGATTACACCGCGGAGGCACCTTAGTGATGAGTCCCCTGCACTAACCGCTGTGCTACAGGCCCCGCCGCGCCGAATTC
>JAWOHA010000083.1:0-3912 GCA_046496385.1 Cryobacterium sp.
ATTTATCAACAAATTTACTATTTAAAACAGAATAAATCCCTAATTTAGTGATTAGTAATTCTAAATTCCCACTTTTGAAATATATAAAATACTTCGTCTTCTTTCTTCTTGCAGCAGTAATTGTGCTGGCTATTTATGGTGCTATTCTTGAAAGTAAGTACGACATTAAGCGTTCCCGAATCATAAAAGTACCTGCTGAAATTGTTTTTGAAAGGTCGACCGAGACAGAGGTGATCGCCAGAACGGCCCCGACTCCGGCGAGCAGAGAACCGGTGGCCAGGGAGATGCGCCGCCCACGGGCCTGCGCCATGCGGGCCAGCGGCACCGCGACCAGCGCGGCACCCAGAGTGCTCATGGTGGCCGCCATTCCCGACCAGGCGCTGGACCCCGAGAGGTCTGCAGCGAGAAGCGCGCCCAGGGAGAGGGTGGCTCCCATGCCGATGCCGCCGAGGATCTGCCCGGTCACGAGCACCCGGATGACACGCTTCTGCGCCGCCGTGTGCGGGTGTGTCACGATGGGCCCGGGCTGTGCCATGGGTGTGCCCGGTTCTTCGTTCAGGATGAGTGCACCGTGCGTGATTGCGTGCCCCGAAGAGGCGTGCGAAACAGGAACATGGTGGTCTCCTTCGAATGGCGTTACGAGCAGTATGCCCGTTGAGGTGTTGTCGTCATGCCGGCGCTCATGCCGGCCACGGCCGGTGTGACCTAGGCCAGGGACAGGAAGAGCTTTTCCAGCTCCGCGACACTGAGCTTCTGGGTTTTCTCGCCCTTGTCATTATTGACGAGACACTCTTTCATCGTCGAAGAAATGATCGTGAACCCGGCCCGGTCGATGGCGCTGGAGACGGCCGCCAGCTGAGTGACCACCGACCGGCAGTCGGCGCCGGCCTCGACCGCTTTGATGACGGCTCCGAGCTGCCCCTGTGCACGCTTGAGCCGGTTGAGGGTCTTGCGCAGGTCGTCACTGGCGTGAGGTGCGGGTGGGATGGTCGTCATGGGGATGTTCTCCTGTTGGTGGGCGGCGGTTCGGCCTGTTCAGGAGACCATATTATACCCCTTAGGGTATTGGGGCATAGGGTGGCGGCGAAAACCGGTTTCTGCCGCAGCCTGCAGCGTGGCGGACTAAATACCCTATGGGGTATAGTCGGGTTATCAGTCCACATTAGCGAAGGAGTAACCATGTGCAGTCCTGTTCGGTGCAACACCTGCGGAAAGACCACCTGGGCCGGGTGCGGCATGCACGTCGATGAGGTCATGGCCGACGTTCCCACCAGCCAGCAGTGCACCTGTTCCGCCGGCTCCACCGCCTAGGCCCAGAGATTGCGGGCGTCGCGTCGTGGCCGGCCGCTCAGGGGCAGATCTGCCGGCTCTGGAACCACCGCACCGCGACGCCCGCACCCGAGCGGGCTATCCTCTCCCTCGTAAGCACGCAAGGCGACTTCGAGAGGCGGAAGACACCATGACCACCGACAGCCGGGCGCGCGTCATCGTGCGCGAAGGACCCTGGGGCTTCGTGTTTCTGCTGGCCTACATCGGCGCGGCCATCTACTTCGTCTCGGAGTCGGACGGCACCTTCTGGGGAACCGTGCTGGGCCTGCTCCAGGCGATCGTCTGGCCCGCCTACGTCGTGTACGACGTGCTGCTCACGATCGGCGCCTGAACGGAATCCGTGTTCTGAGGGACTTCTTCGCCGCGTGACGGTGTGGTGATCAGACTCTTCACGCTGTCGGAATGTTTCGCAAACGAGGCCGACGGCCGGGCCCCGTACGATCGAAGGGTGCCCCCACGTTCCCCGCTTCCGCAACGACACGGCCTCGAGGCCGCGTGGGTGAGCACCCCGGAACGCTCGGAACACCCGCCGTGGGCGAGCATGGCCGCGTGGCTTCAGGAGAAGCTGCCGGCATCCGTGGGCGTGGCGGACTTTCTCGCCCAACAGCGTTTCGTCTACGAGACGGGAACCGCGGTCAGGGCCGATGACCCCTACCGGCCGCACACCTTCATCTGGTTTCATCGCGACCTGACCGACGAAGCGGTCGTGCCGGGACCTCTGCACCTGATCCACCGCGACGAGCGCATCGTGGTGATCGACAAGCCGGCGTTTCTGTCGACCATTCCGCGCGGCCGGCACGTGGTGCAGAGCGTGGTGGTGCGCCTGCGGGCCGAGCTCGGACTGCCCGAGCTCTCTCCGTTGCACCGGCTCGACCGGGTGACCTCGGGGCTGCTCGTGCTGGCCACCGAACGGCGCTGGCGCGGCGCCTACCAGTCGTTGTTTCAGCGCCGGGAATTCGGTAAGACCTACCAGGCCCTGGCGCCGCTGCGGGCCGACCTGACACTGCCCGTGACGGTGCGCAACCACATTCTGACCCGGCGCGGCCAGTGGCAGGCCGAAGTGTTGCCCGGCGCGCCGGCCAACGCCGAGTCACTCATCGAACTCGACACGGTGCTCGCCGACCGGGCTGTTTACACGCTGACGCCCCGCACCGGGCGTACCCACCAGTTGCGCCTGCATATGCTGGGCCTCGGCATTCCCATCGTCGACGACCCGCTGTACCCGGTCGAACAAGGCGTCGCGGTGCACGATTTCACCCGTCCGCTGCAGCTGCTCGCCCGCTCAGTGAATTTCACCGACCCCATCGACGGGTCTGCGCGGCACTTCGAGAGCGTGCGCAGGCTGCCGCTGCAGAGCGAGGCCTGAGCCGCGCACCCGTGAGCCGCGCATCCCTGAGCCGCGGGGCTCTCAGTGCACCAGGGCCAGCAGCAGGGCGACGACCACGAACAGGCAGCCGAACGTGCGATTGAGAATGCGCTGCCCGCGGGCGGTGTTCGTGAAGCGCTGAAACGATTTCGCCGCCGCGGCGAAGAACAGCCACATCACCACGATGTCGATGATCACCACGGTGACGGTCAGCACCAGGTACTGGGGGAGCAGGGGCTGTTCGGGCCGAACGAACTGCGGCATGAAGGCCAGGAAGAACACCAGCGCCTTGGGATTGAGCAGGTTGACCCACAGGCCCCGGCGGAACATCGACCAGGCGGGCACCCGGGCCAGGGGAACGGACATGTCGCGGTGCGGGTCGGGCTTGTGCAGAAAGAGACGGACGCCCAGAAACACCAGGTAGGCGGCCCCGGCGTAACGGATGACGTTGAACAGCACGGGGGACCCGGCCACGAGCACCCCAACGCCGAGCGCCACAATGATCACGTGCACGATGAGCGCCGCCTGCTGGCCGAGAATTCCCCAGATGGCACGGCGAAACCCGGAATTGAGCGAGTTGTTCATGGTGTTGATGGCACCCGCGCCCGGGGTGAAGCTGATCAGCACGCCGGCGCCCGCGAGAGCCAGCCAAAGGGAAAGTTGCACACGTCAGCGTAACGCCAGTGAACGCCAAGCACGGTATTCCCGGCCGGTCGGCGGGCGAGAATCGAAGCCATTCCGACCGGTAGTCGTGGCACCGGCCACACGCGAGGCATGCTGGAGTCATGGAAGAGAACACAGACACCCCGTCAGTCGGCCACGGCGCCCACGCCGCCTCCCACCGGCACGCCGAATCCGACGAGCAGACCTCCCGCGACCCCGGTGCGGTGCAGAACGCCTGGGATGAGCGCTACACCGGCAATGAGCAGCTGTGGAGCGGAGCACCCAACGCCACGCTGGTCACCGACACCGCCGGACTGCGGCCGGCACGAGCCCTTGACGTGGGCTGCGGCGAGGGCGCCGACGCCATCTGGCTGGCTGAACAGGGCTGGCAGGTCACCGCCCTCGACGTCTCGAAGGTCGCCCTCGACCGTGCGACCACACAGGCCGAGAGCCGCGGTGTCGACGTGCACTGGCTGCACGCCGGCCTCGTGGAAGCAGACCTTGCTCCGGCCGGCTTCGATCTGGTGTCGGCGCAGTACCCCGCGCTGTTTCGC